>JBBQDJ010000268.1:0-5854 GCA_038319595.1 Verrucomicrobiales bacterium | reverse complement strand
CGCATTCTTGAAACGACCACTCCCTCGTCACCAAGGCCGGGGATGTTCCTGATCGGCTCGCCGGCGAGATTGGCATTCTCGATCACAAAGGTCGCCCGCTGCACCTCAGTCACCCCCTCCGCCATTTTCTGTTGGAGCAGGACGAGTTCGTGCTTCGGAACAACCCGGAAGATGGCGCGGAGGATCACCATCGAAAGAATAATTCCTAACACCCCAAACGGATAGGCAACGGCGTAGGCCATGGCTGCTAGATTTGCCTGCTGGGCACCGTTCGCCACCGTTGCCATGGCCTGCTGAGCCGCGCCGAGCGACGGTGTGTTGGTCGTGCCACCCGACAGAATGCCGGCCGTCACGCCGATATCCCATTTCAGGAAGTGACCCGCACCGAAGGCGATGACAGCTCCCGTCAGAACGACCATCACCGCGAGCGAGTTGAGCTTCAGTCCTTCGCTTTTCAATGAGTTGAAAAATCCGGGGCCAAGTTGCAGCCCCACGGTAAAGACGAACAAAACCAGCCCGAATTCCTTCAGAAACGCCATCAGGTGCGGATCAAGGCTGAGCCCGAAATGACCAAGTAGCAGACCGCTGAACAACATCCCGGCGACCCCGAGCTTCATGCCTCGGATCCGGATGCTGCCGAGCAGGAGTCCCAGAATAGCCGTCAACGAGATCACCAGAATGGGCTCGGCGTGCGGTGAGATTTCTTTGATGCGTTCGAGAAGTCCAATCACCGCGCCATCCTACCGTCTTCGGCCAAATCGACAACGCATATGCTGCGATTCCCGCAGCATGACGGCTCTCAAAGGGATTTTAGCATTTCCCAACCACGCCAGCCGCCATTAGAATCCACTCGAAATGAACGCCGCCTCCCTCCGTGCCGCCATCCGTGACGTGGTGGATTTTCCAAAGCCGGGCATCGTCTTCAAAGACATCACGCCGGTCCTCGCCGACGGGAAGCTTTTCCGCTCCTCCATCTCCCTGCTCTGCGAAACCGCAGGTGGCGCGAAGATCGACAAGGTGGTGGGCATCGACGCGCGCGGGTTCATTTTCGCCGCCGCCGTGGCCGACCGCCTCGGCGCTGGCTTCGTGCCGGTCCGGAAAAAGGGCAAACTGCCCTGGAAAACCCGCCAGACGGCCTACTCGCTCGAGTATGGCGAATCCATCGTCGAGCTGCACGAGGATGCGGTGAAACCCGGCGAATCCATCTTGCTGGTGGACGACCTGTTAGCCACCGGCGGCACCGCTGCCGCTTCCGTCAAACTACTCGACGAACTGGGGGCAAACATCGTCGCCATCTCGGTGCTCATCGAACTCGATTTCCTCGCCGGCCGTGCCCGGCTCACGCCGCACACGGTCCATTCCATCCTCAACTATTAGATCTCCCCCACCCCAACATCATGTCCTGGCAATCCTACAACCAATCACTCATCCGTTATCCGCAATACGGATTTTCCCTCGACCTCTCGCTGATGGACATCGAGGCGTCGCAGGTCACCGCGCTGCAACCGAGAATCGCCAAGGCCTTCGCCGACATGGTGGCCGTGGAAGCAGGAGAAATCATGAATCCCGACGAAGGCCGCATGGTCGGCCACTACTGGCTGCGCAACGCCAGCCTCGCCCCTAACGAAGAGATCCGCCGCGCAATCACCGAGCCGCTCGATGCGCTCAAGCGCTTTGCCGAAAAAGTCCACACCGGTGCCGTCACCTCGCCGACAGGTGGGACGTTCAAACAGGTTCTACTGATCGGCATTGGCGGTTCCGCCCTTGGCCCTCAACTTGTTAGCGAAGCCATCGGCCAGAAGGCGCGGCTACCGCTTTACTTCTTCGACAACACCGATCCCGCAGGCATGGACACCGTGCTTGCGCGACTTTCCGAAGTCGGCCTCGACCGCACGCTCGTTCTCGTCATTTCCACATCCGGTGGCACCGCCGAAACCCGCACTGGGATGTTAGAAGCGAAGGCCGCCTACGAGACCGCCGGCTTTGACTTCGGCCGTCACGCCGTCGCCGTCACCGGCACGGGATCCAAGCTCGATCAATTCGCCACCCAACACCATTTCATCACCACCTTCCCGATGGAAGATTGGGTCGGCGGCCGCACCTCGGTCCTCTCCACGGTCGGCCTCGTGCCCGCTGCACTCCAGGGTCTCGATATCGACGCCCTGCTGGAAGGTGCCGCCGCGATGGACGTGGAAACCCGCAAGCACGACACCACGAAAAACGCTGCCATGCAGCTTGCCATCGCCTGGCACAGCGCAACTAACGGCAGGGGCGAGAAGGACATGGTCGTCCTGCCCTACAAGGACTCACTCGTATTATTTTCAAAATACCTCCAACAGCTCGTCATGGAGTCGTTAGGAAAACACCTCGACCTCGACGGCAACGTCGTCGATCAGGGTATCGCGGTCTATGGCAACAAGGGCTCCACCGATCAGCACGCCTACATCCAACAACTCCGCGACGGAGTGAACAACTTCTTCGCCACCTTCATCGAGGTGAGAAAAGGCCGCACCGGCCACAGCATCGAGGTCGATCCCGGCACCACCACTGCGGACTACCTGCAGGGATTCCTGCGTGGCACCCGCAAGGCGCTGCATGAGTCCGGCCGCAAGTCGCTCACCATCTCCATCCCCGAGGTCACGCCATTTCAGTTAGGTCTGCTGATCGCCCTGTTCGAGCGCACCGTTTCGTTCTACGCCTCACTCGTCAACATCAACGCCTACCACCAACCGGGGGTCGAAGCTGGGAAAAAGGCCGCCGGCACTTTCCTCGAAACCCTCAACAAGGTCCGCGGCCATCTCACCGCCGATGCAAAAACCGCCGAGGAGGTCGCCACCGAGATCGACGCCGATCCAGAAGACGTCTATCACTGCCTCACCCATCTATCCGCCAACGGCGAGGTCCAGATTTCGATTGGCACGACGGCTGCCGAGGACAGCTTCCAACTTTGAGCTTCAAACTGAAAAGGCCACCGCGAGGGAGACGTTTCGTCCGCTCGTCCGGACGCTTCACCCGTCCCAGCCTCTTCTCCCTAGGGGTGATGCTGGTGTTAGGTGGACTCTTCGTGTGGCTGACACATCATTTTTTCATGAGGTGAGACACCACCCCCTTCAGCGTAGCAACCGAGATTGGGACTTTAGTCCTCACTGACGACACGCGGTTTGTTAGAACGTGCCGAACGCGCCACAGCGGACGACAGCGGCACGAACCCGGGCAGCCTCAAGACGGGAGCGGGGGGAATGACTCAGTCCACATCCGTGCGAAAGAGAACAAACTTCTGTCACACCCTTGCCGGACGTGTCCGTTCTGCCTAGAACCGCTGCAGTGCCATTTCCCATGAAAACCTGTCTCCAAATCCATCCCATCCCTTCATTTCTCGCCACTTTGCTCCTGCTGGCCGCATCCGCCCGGGCGGAACCCACCGCAGCGGAACGCCCGCCCAATGTCATCGTCATCCTGAGTGACGATGTCGGCTGGGGCGACCTTGGATGCTACGGTGGCACCAAGATCAAAACCCCCAACCTGGATGCTCTCGCCCGCGATGGAATGAGGTTCACCGATGCTCATGCCTCGGCCGCCGTTTGCACTCCCACCCGTTACTCGCTGCTCACCGGTCAATACTCTTGGCGCGTGGACGCCATCGGTCTCAACAAAGGGGTGGCAAATGGCGACTCGCCCCTTCTCATTCCAGTCACTGCCACCACGTTACCGAAGATCCTGAAAACGGCGGGCTATCGCACCGGGGCGGTCGGAAAGTGGCATCTTGGATTCGGCAATGCGAAGCCGGACTACAACAAGGACCTCACCCCGGGACCTCTGGAGGTCGGATTCGATGAGTTCTTCGGATTTCCCGCGACTAACGACCGGATCCCCACCGTCTTCGTCCGCGACCGCCGCGTCATCGACCTCGATCCTGCGGATCCGATCGACTACACCTACGTCCAACCCACCGACCCTAACAGCCCACTAAAGCGCTACTCTTCCGGCGGCACCCGCATCGGTTGGGTTGCGGGAGGTAAAGCGGCGCAGTGGAAGGATACCGAACTCACCGATAATTTCACCCGCGAGGCAGTGAGCTTCGTTGAGCGAAATCAGGCAAAGCCGTTTTTCCTCTACTACGCCCCGCACAATGTCCACGCCCCGGCCATTCCGGGTCCGCGTTTTCTCGATTCCTCCGGCTTGAGCAAGCGCGCGGACGTCCTTGTCGAGCTCGACTGGTCCGTCGGCGAGTTGATGAAAACCCTCGAACGCCTTGGTCTAACGAACAAGACGCTCGTGATCTTCTCCAGCGACAATGGGGCCTACGTCATCGATGAAAAAGGGCATCATCCGAACGGCCCATGGCGCGGGGAAAAATCACAGTTATGGGAAGGCGGCCATCGCGAGCCATTCATCGCCCACTGGCCGGGCCACGTCGCACCCGGCGTGTCCGACGCGCTGGTATCCTTGGTCGATCTTCCGGCCACCGCCGCGGCATTGGTCGGTGCCGGGCTCTCCGCCGAGACGGCTCCCGATAGTTTCGATCTCCTCCCCACCCTGCTCGGTAAGTCTACCTCACCTCCCCGCGACCACCTGATCGTGATGAGCGGCAAGGGCGATCTTGCCGTCCGTCAGGGCAAATGGAAATATATCCCTGACCTCAGCACGGCGAACGGTTGGCAGAGCGGAGGCAAAAAAGGCGGCAACTCGCCGGTCAAGGCAGGCCTCTACAATCTGGAGACAGATCCGGGTGAAACAAAAAACCTCGACGCACAAAATCCCGAAATCTCCAAACGCCTAGCCGGACTATTAAAACAAACCCAAACCACCCCGTCCAGCCGCCCCCGCTGAGATCAGGGGCAAGCCGTGGCATACCAAGAAGCATCCGCATGAACGCACTCAAAATTTTCTCCGACTCCCCGCTCGGCCCGGCTGACAGGCAACGGTTGCTCGATGGCTCCGCGCCGCATGAAATCCTGTTTCCGAAGAAGGCGGTGACTTCTGTGTTAGGGACGCCGGAGCCGGATCCGCTTTTCGTGGAGGCGGATGTAGCATTCGGCCAGCCGGACCTCGAAAGCATCGCGCGGTCGGTGCGGTTGAAATGGATCCAAGTGAGTTCGGCCGGATTCACGCGCTATGATACCGAGGAGTTCCGCGCGCTGGTGAAGGACCGGGGCATCCTCGTGACTAACAGCTCAAGTGTCTATGCGGAGGCCTGCGCGGATCATGTGTTCGCGTTCATGCTGGCCCACGCGCGACGGCTGCCGCAGGCACTGGCCAGCCAGGCGGCGAATGCCTCGCCCGAGTGGTTCCAGCTTCGAGGCGACTCGGTGTCGCTGCGCGGACAAAGTGTGGTGATCCTCGGCTTCGGGACGATCGCGACGCTGTTGGTAAAATTGTTAGCACCTTATGAAATGAAAGTGACTGCGATGCGCCGCCGTCCGCTTGGCGACGAGGGCGTGCCGGTGGTGACGCCGGATCAACTGCCCGCGGCACTGGCGACAGCGGATCATGTGATCAACATCCTGCCGGACAACGCGGCTTCGCGGAATTTCGTCAACGCCGCGTGCCTCGCGTGGATGAAGCCGGGGGTGGTGTTCCACAACATCGGTCGCGGGACCACGGTGGATCAGGATGATTTGTTAGCAGCACTGCGTTCCGGCCAGGTCGGTGCGGCGTGGCTGGATGTGACGGAGCCTGAACCGCTACCGGCGGATCATCCGCTGCGGGCCGAGCCAAACTGTTTCATCACGCCACACATCGCGGGTGGGCATCGTGGCGAGTCACAGACGCTAATCCGGCACTTTTTGAGAAATTTGAAGAACTATGCGGACGGCACGGAGCTGATAGATCGGATCATGTGAGGAACGAGGAC
>JBBQDJ010000267.1:0-5859 GCA_038319595.1 Verrucomicrobiales bacterium | reverse complement strand
TCGATGAGAGCGGGAAACTCCTTCACGCAGGGACCACAGGTGGTGGACCAGAAGTTGACGAGGCGAAGGTTTTTCGCACTGTTGGAACGGATTTTTGTGGAGTTTTCCTCGTCAAGATCGGCGACGGTGACGGGCCGTTCTTCCCATTTTTTCTGATCGACAGCGACGTTGGGCATTTTGAAGAGCCATTTGGTCGAGCATCCGAACGAGCGGGTGACGGGCTCTTTCACAGCGGATCCGGCGAGGAGTCCGTCGAGCGCGTCGCGGAGGTAGCTCTTGTCCACCGCACCGGATTTGCGGCCGGCGTCGTCCATTCGGCCGGTGTAGCGGAGCTTGCGCTCGGCATCGAAGACGAAAACGTGGGGGGTGGATTGGCCACCACAGGCGGAGACAAAAGCCTGTTTCTCCCCGTCGTAAAGGTAAGGGAAGGTCCAGCCGAAGTCCTTGGCGAAAGGCGTCATTTCCTCGAAGGAGTCACCGAACGGCGAGTAGCCGAGCTCGTCCGGAGTGAGGCTGCCGGGGTTGTTGCCATTCACCGCGACGAGCGCGACGCCCTTATCCTTGTAGTCCTGATGGATCTGCTCGGTGCGGACCGCCGCGGCGACAGCATCGGGGCAATGATTGCTGGTGAAAATGATGCAGAGGACCTTGGCGTCCTTGAAATCGGCGGGTTTATAGGTTTTTCCGTCAGTGCCCGGCAACGAAAAATCGGGGAGATCGGCACCGATTGCCAGCACTTTGGGGATGTCCTGACTCATGACCGGGATCACCAAGGCGAGCGTCAGTCCGAAAAGCATTTTCAATTTCGTCATGCACCTGAATACCCAAGCGATTGTGCATTTCCTGCAAAAAATTTACTGACCCGGATGAGCAGTTCTACCGGATGGCGCCCCCCCGCAGCAACCACCGACGAACCCTACCAAATCATGCACGATGCCGCAGTCGCGGGGATTTTCCGTGCAGCCCGCATGGTCGCCAAAATCTCCCCCGATCTGCAACCATTGTCCCATCAACGTTTGGCGACCGCTCACCGGGTGGAACATTTCCTGCAAACAAGGGATTTGCAGTTTGGCTGTCCCGCTTCACATTCAAGTTACCAAACGACCGTCAATGGCGAGGCTTCGAAATCCCAAACTCAATCCAACATCATGAAAAAATTACTGTTTCCAATCCTCGCGGGCTGTGCGGCCCTGCTCCCGGTCAATTCCCTTCTCGCTGCCGATTACGGCGGACTCGAGCCGGGAAAAACCTTCACCATGACGGTGACCAGTGCCACCTCGGTTCGGACGAAGGGCCTTGATGGGGATCGCAATGTGCGGGTCCCCGACGGCTGGCCCGATCTCAAGGAAGGAGACACGCTGACATTCGTCATCGGCAAAAAGGGCCAGCTCACCGGTCCGGGCTTTTCGATTGGCTACAAAACGGAGGAAGGAAGAATCAATCTTTACTCCAACAACCCTTCCTTCAGTTACCCACGAGGGGAATCCGCGGCGATCACCAAGAACTACCAAGACAAACCGAAGGTCGTCCGACTGACCTTCTACAAGCTGCATTTCTCCGGCTTCACCCCGATCACCAACACATTGACCTATAAGCTCGAGAACTAAAACGTTCTTCGAATTTTAACCCAAGGGAGAGCCAAGCGCTCTCCCTTGTCGTTTCCCGCAAGAGCCCGGAAAACATCGCTTGAAACCCGCCGATTCCGTTGGAAACTAAGAGTGGTAGGAAACCTTCGCTGCCAACTGAAAAACCCAGTCGAATGAAGCGACCGATACCTATCCTTTTCGCGCGACCTGAGGAGCACGCCCGGTAAGGGGGGAGGGTATTCTCAGGAGCGCGGATCGCATTTCCTGCGATCCCACATCCAGTAACCGTCCCGGGTTCTCTGATCGCAGTGAAATGACCGCTTTTTCGGCAAGGTGGTGATTGATCTCGGCGGTTTGAAACATTTTCATTCGGGTCCACCGGAAAAACCACCTTACCCCATGAACCAACTCTTCGACCTCACTGACCGCGTTTTCGTCATCACCGGAGCCACCGGCGCCCTTGCCGGATCCGCCGCCGACTACCTAGCGGCGCAGGGAGCCCGCGTCGCCTACATCGGACGCACTCAGGACAAACTCGATGCCGCACTGGCCAAGTGCCGCTCCGTCACGCCGGACGCCCAATGCATCGGCCTCATCGCCGACGTGCTCGACCGCCCCGCCCTGGAAGCCGCACGTGATGCAGTGCTGGAAAAGTGGGGACGCATCGACGGTCTCGTCAACGGCGCGGGCGGTAACATGCCGGGCGCAACCATTCCGCCGGACAAGAGTTTTTCGGATCTCGATTTCGAGTCGTTCCAACAGGTTGTCGATCTGAATCTCCATGGCACCGTCCTGCCTTGCCTCGTCTTCACCCCGGCGATGATCGACGGTGGCCGCGGATCCATCGTCAACTATTCTTCCGCCTCCTCACCCCAAGTGGTGACCCGCGTGGTCGGCTATTCCGCGGCGAAGGCCGGGGTGGATAATTTCACCCGCTGGTTGGCTGTGGACATGGCGAAACGCACCGGCGGCAAGCTGCGCGTGAACGCGGTGATGCCCGGATTTTTCCTCGGCGAACAAAACCGCCGCCTGCTCACGAACGAGGACGGATCTCTCACTGACCGCGGTAACACGATCATCGCCAACACCCCCTTCGGTCGCTTCGGCCAGGCCGACGAACTTTTCGGCGCACTGCACTATCTGCTCTCCGACGCCTCGCAGTTCGTCACCGGCACCGTGCTCGCGGTGGATGGCGGCTTCGTCGCGTTTTCCGGAGTCTGATCAACGGGACACTGGTGTCGTGTAAAATTCAAAGTAACAGATACGTTAGGGGCCGCTGTTGGACTGCGGGGACATGTCCCCGCTTTCACACTGGCCGACATGTCGGCCAGTGTGAAAGCTCCGACATGTCGGCGCAGTCCGAAAGATCAACTTGAGTTCTACGCGAGACTCGCAGGTTTTCGATTGTAGTCGGATCGCCGAAATTGCGAGGCTGCTAGAGAAATGGCAGAGTCTCAGACATCCTGACCTCGAGGGAAACGCGGTGACCTTAAACGACGGGATGAGCCAAAACGGAGCGCTGGCTTTAGCCGGCTTCTTCCGCACATTCGCAGATGCCGGCTGAAGCCAGCGCTCCGTTTTTGGGGTCAACGGATTTCCACGCCCGCGTGGTAGATATGCGGACTCACGTTGGTAGGGCAGGATGGCAGAGTCTGTTATTCCGGGGTCATCTCTTTCCGCACTTCGGTGGCGGCGGGAGCTTGGGCTCCGGGGACGGCCATGCCGAGTTCGGCAGCGAGGTCGGCGAGGGCGATGTCTTCCAAGGCTTCGCGCTCGGAGGCCTGCTCTTTAAAGCGGGTGGTGTCCAGGCTGTCGCGGGCGACGCGGGCACGGCCGGCGGCCTTGGTGTTCTCCTCTTCCACCATCTGATGGAGCCGGTCGAGCGTATCGCCGGAGCCGCCGATGGTAGTGAGCATGCCGCTGGCCATTTCGTTCATTTCGGCGAGGGCCTTGTTCATCTTCATACCGTCGAGGTCCTTGCGCAGCGCCTCGATCTTGCCGCGGGCGGTCTTGATGGCGGTGTCGCGGGACATCACGAGTTCCTTGTAGGTCTTCTCGGCGTCACCGAGCTGGGAACGGTTGTCGGTGAGGTCCTTGCGAATGCGCTGGAGTTCAAGGGCGATTTCTCCGGCGAGGCGCTGGTTGCCGGCGCGGAGGTTGGCGGCGGCCTTGGCCTTGAGATCCTGTTCCTCGGCCTCCTGAC
Organism: Verrucomicrobiales bacterium; assembly: GCA_038319595.1. Taxonomy (GTDB): domain Bacteria; phylum Verrucomicrobiota; class Verrucomicrobiia; order Verrucomicrobiales; family Akkermansiaceae; genus Luteolibacter. Next base: position 2,070 of record JBBQDJ010000267.1, on the reverse strand, counting down.
GTTTCACCTGCGAGATGAGTTTCTCACAGAGCCCGGCGTGGGCGGATAGACCTTGGTTGAACTGCGCGATCTGTTTGCGGAGGTTTTCCTTTTCCAGTTCGAGCAGGGCTTCGGGATTACGCTTTTCGAGACCCGAAACGAAGAGACCGAGGAAACCCCGGAAGATGTTGGAGAGGCGGCGGAACATAGTTTTAGTTTTCGGTTAGGGATGATAAGGAGAGGAATGACAGAATCATTTTTTGGCAGAATGATTTCAGAGAGTTGGGGGATCCGGACTGATGCATCATTTTGTCATCGAATGATTTTTTCGTGAATATCATTGTGGAATGGCGGTTCGTTGCGACGAAGACGCTCCTGATAGAAGGGGCGGCGCCGGTTCGTCATCGTAAATCTGGGCGAAAGATGCCTCGGAAAACAGCTTCTCGGAGGATTGAAGGGATTGGGAAATGGTGTCGATCTGGACGCTGAGACCCACGGAGTCGCTCATGGTCATGCCGACCTCGCAAAGGTGGGTGATCTGCTGCTCGGTCTTTTCGATTTCGGCGGTGACGAGTTCGAGTCCGTCGGCGGCCTTGTGATGGTTGTCCAATCGCTCGCGGATGGTGGTGACCCGGTCGCGGATGGAGGTGGTGAGGCGGCTTTCGGGCATGCCGGCGGATTGGTCGCGGGTCTGGGTAGAGGCGAGCTGCGCTTCGGCAGCCTTGAGTTCGGCCTCGATTTGCACGCGGTCGGTGGCACCGAGGAAGCGTTCGAGGCCGGAACGCTGGTGGAGCAATTTCAGATAGAGCCAGAGCATCCGGTCGAGCGACTCGCCACGGAAGTCCTCGACGCCGGTGGCACCCTCCTTGGCAGTCATGCTGCGGCGGAGATTGAGGAGGTCCATGCAACGGCTGCGGAGGGTTTCGAAGCGCTGGACATCGACCGGGCTGAGAAACGCCATTAACTGCGCGAAGCGCTGGGTGGAGTTCGTGGGGAGATTCTCCGCGATCAGACGTTTGCCCTTGAGCACATTCTGAAATCGAGGATTGAGTCCGAGAAATCCAAGGTAACCGAGTTCGGCGGCGGCGAGAAACGGCAGCCAGACGAGAGCCCCTCCGCTCAGGACGGCGGCGGTGACGCCGGCTCCGAGGCCGAGCAGGTGCCAGTGCCAGGTAAACGCGCGCTTCAGCCCGTCCCCGAGCTTTTCGGCTGATTCCAATCCCTTACTCACGATGAACGGTTATGTTTTTCATCCTCCAGTTTGTCCAGCAGCGACCGCACTTGCCGGACGGAATCGAGGAATGCCGGTTCCATCTGCATTTCCCGTGCCGAGCGATCCGGGGGCGCCACTGCAAACTGGTGAGCGATGGTGCCAGGTGATTGAGAAAAGATGAGCACACGGTCGCCGAGGTAGACGGCTTCTGGAATATCGTGGGTGATGAAAAACACGGTGGCCTCCAGTTCGCGCCAGAGCGACACCAGCAAATCCTGCATCCGCTGACGGGTCGTCGGATCCAGTGCGCCGAACGGCTCGTCCATCAGGATGATGCGTGGATGCATGATCAAGGTGCGGGCGATGGCAACCCGCTGGTTCATGCCACCGCTGAGCTGGTGAGGGTATTTTCCCGAGTCATTTTTCGGATCGAGTCCGACTTTCCCGATCCATTCGCGAGCCCGGTCGTAGCGTTCTTTCACGGGCACCTGCTGGCATTCCAGCCCGAAGGCCACATTGTCGAGCACCGTCCGATGCGGAAAATTCGCGTAATCCTGAAAAACGAACCCACGGTCGGGACCGGGTTGGGTGACGGGTTCGCCGTGGACCAGCACCGAGCCCGAAGTCGCAGGAAATTGCGGGGCCAGTCCGGCGATGAGCCGCAGCATGGTGCTCTTTCCGCAACCGCTGGGACCGAGCACGCCAATGAACTCACCGATTTTTGGGATGTCCTCGACGGAAAAGGTGACGTCCTTGATCGCCGTGAACGCTCGCTGCGTGCCCGCGTCGAAGGTCTTGGTCACGTTCTTGAAATCCACCACCATGGGAAGCCCCACTGCCGACGGCGGTGGCACGTCTTTCAATTCACAAGCTTGCTC
>JBBQDJ010000266.1:0-5874 GCA_038319595.1 Verrucomicrobiales bacterium | reverse complement strand
CGGTGAAATGGGCATTCTTCCGCAGCACGCCGGTCTGGTGACCGCGTTGAAACCCGGTGAGCTCCGTTATGCTTACCACGGCACGACCCAGACGCTCGCCATTGGTTCCGGTTTCGCCGAAGTTTCCCAAAACAAGGTCATCGTCCTGACCGACAGCGCCCTCGGTGAAAGTGAAATCGACGAAGATCATGCCGAGGCCGCGATCAAGCGCGCCGAGGAGAAAATCGCCACCATCGATCACAATCTCGATATGGAGGAACTCACTCATCTTCAGAGCATCATCGCCCAGTCTACTGCCCAGCTTCATTTCAAGCGGAAATACCGCCACTAGGATTCGCGGGATTCTTCAAGTTTCAAAACCCACCCCGGTTCGTCCGCGGTGGGTTTTTCTTTTTGGGCTGACCGATCTTGCGCTTTGTTTCTAGTGCGCTCAGCCTTGGACAAAGCCATGTCCGACGATTCCACCCCTGCCGAGCCACTGATTTTTTCGCAACAACGCATCGCCCTGCTCGCCCAAACCATGGCCATCGCAGCGGACGAATTGGCCGCCATCATCGGCCGGGGTGCCTCGCATTTCTATCCGACGGGTGCTTGGCTGTTCCACGAATCCACCCCGCGCCTATGGATGGGCATCGTCGAGGAAGGGGAGTTAGAGATCGTTCGTGGCAATCACGGCAGCAGCACCCGCCTCGCTACCCTGCGACGGGGTAGTGCGTTCAGCGAGGGTGTAATGTTGGATGATCTACCGCACTCAGCCTCCGCCGTTGCCATGACCGATGTCCGCGTCTGGCTGATCCCGCGGTCGGTATTCGAAACGTTGCGGGAAGAAAGACCCGAAGTGTTCTATCGGATGGTCGGTCACATCGCTCGGCGCCTCAGCGGCCGACTCGCGGCGGCAAACGAACATCTCGTCTCTGGCCGCTCGCCGGTCGTCGCCACCTGGCGCAAGGAGCACGATTCGTTAGGCGAGCGTGAGCTTCCGGACACCGCTTATTACGGCGTGCAAACCTTGCGCGGTATGGAGAATTTTCCGATCTCGGGAATCCCGCTCCACCACTTCGGCCACTTCGTCCGCAGCCTCGCCTACGTGAAAAAAGCCGCCGCTCTGGCGAACCAGCAACTCGGCGTGCTCGATCCCATTAAGGCCGGTGCGATCACTGCCGCCTGTGACGAAATCATTGCCGGAAAATGGCACGAACATTTCACCATCGACATGATCCAGGGCGGGGCCGGCACCTCGACTAACATGAATGCCAACGAGGTCATCGCCAACCGCGCCCTCGAAATCCTCGGCTATCAGAAAGGCCAATACGAATTTCTCCACCCGAACGACGACGTCAACCGCTCCCAATCCACCAATGACGCCTATCCCACCGCCATCAAGCTCGGCGTCATTCTAACGATGCGTGATGCCACCTCCGCCCTGCGCGAATTGAAAGCCACGCTGGTCTCGAAAGCCGCCGAGTTCGCCGATGTCCTGAAAATGGGCCGCACCGAAAACCAGGACGCCGTGCCGATGACCCTCGGCCAGGAGTTCAGCGCCTACGCCTCCACCATCAAGGATGGCATCCGCTACATCGAGCGCGCCGCCGAGGAATTCCTCGACATCAACATGGGCGCCACCGCCGTCGGCACCGGCATCAACAGCCCGCCGGGCTATGCCGAGCTGTGCACCATGCATCTCAGCGATGTTAGTGGTCTGCCCGTTAGAATCGCGGAAAATCTCGTACAGTCCACTCACGACAGTGGCCCGTTCTCCCTGATGAGCGGGGCGATGAAAACCGCCGCAGTCCAACTCTCCAAGATCTGCAATGACCTCCGTTGGCTTTCTTCCGGCCCGCGCTGCGGTCTCTATGAAATCCGCCTGCCCGCCATGCAGCCCGGCTCCTCGATCATGCCCGGCAAGGTCAATCCCGTCATCCCGGAAATGGTCAGCCAAGTTTGCTATCAGATCATCGGCGCCGACGTTACCATTTCCATGGCCTGCGAGGCCAGCGAGCTGGAGCTCAACATGGCCGAGCCCATCATCGCCTTCAATTTGTTCTTCGGACTAACACTTTTGCGGAACGCTGCCATCGCCCTGCACACCCGCTGCATCTCCGGCATCGAGCCGAACCGCGAACGCTGCCTCGAATACGTTAGAAATTCCATCGGCCTCGTCACCGCGCTCAATCCCGTCCTCGGCTACGAGCGCAGCGCCGCCATCGCCAAGGAGGCCCTCGCCACCGGAGGCAGCGTTTACAGTCTCGTGTTAGAAAAAGGCTGGCTCAGTAAGGAGCAGTTGGATGATCTCCTCACGCCGGAAAAGATGACCCACCCGCGGTAGGATAAACCACGGGACTTTGAAGCACGCGAGTTCACTCTACAGATTGCCTCGACCAAATGACACGCCGCTGAATTACCCGAAATATTTTGAACAGGGAGAAAGGGTGGAAGCAGAGAAAGAATGAGTCGGGTGATGCATACGCGGCACTTCGCAGGTGAGACTTGTCGCATGATTCGGAATCAGGAGTTGCTCCCTTCCTCTTCAGGAAAAAAGCGCCAAGCGTTCCCTTATACGATCGCTCACTGCCGCGTGAATGGATTCCGGGAAACTAGCTGGTAGCTGCGTCTCTACTACTCGCAACGCAGGCTCCGCATACTCTCTGATTTCCCCGATTGCTTCCTGAACCAGCGCATCCGGAACGCCAGCCTTCTTAGCCGAAAAACGAAGATGGGAACCACAGATTTCACAGAACACACAGATTGGAAAAGAGTGATGAATAAATCGGCTCTCACCCATAGGGTTAATGCCTAAACTTTTGTAACTCATTCATCATCTGTGTCTATCTGTGTTCATCTGTGGTTCAATTTTCTTTTCTTAGCAGTCTGCCGGAAATGCCTGCCGGCGATGCGATCCAGCCCGTAATGCCGGCTAGCTAAAACGAGGCTTCCCCCCATGCCCCTTGCCAGTAGGCGGGCGCTTGCCCCGGAATGGATGGCGGAGCCACATACGCTACGCTCGCTCATCCTTGCCCTTTTGTTGCCCGTTTTCAGCGCAATCGGACGCATTATAGTGCATCCCAGTTAAGAATTGTAACTTGCGATTCTCTTTCTAAACCGCTGAATTCAAGCGATTTAGATGGAGGCGGAGGAGGGAATCGAACCCTCGAATGACGGTTTTGCAAACCATTGCCTTACCACTTGGCTACTCCGCCATTCGCATGGCGCGGGGGCGAGTGATTACGGTGGATGGCGGGGGGTGTCAATACTTGGATTTTGATTCCCTCGATTCCCGCGCCGTTTTGTGGATCAGCGGGAGAAGGTGCCTTGGAACGCGAAGTTCACTCCGTAGCGCGGGACCTCGCAGCGGCGGGGCGCCACATAGCGGGGCGGGCAGGGGGCCACATACACTGGGCGGACGACCGGACGATAGGCGGGGCGCAGGACCTGTGTGCCCCAAACCGGGTTTCCGCAGTGGTCGTAGCCGATGAAGTAACGCTCGGTGTAAACGGGGGTTCCGCAGGGCAGGTAGCTGCTGATGTAAACCCGGTTTTCGGAGTGGCGGGCTTCGGCCTGCGGGGCGGAACCGAACCATGAGAGTGCGATGATGGCGATGGTAGTTAGAGCGGATTTCATTGGAGGTTGTTTTCGGATAACGCGGGCTTCGACGCCGGACGCCGGGGTTTATTCACGCGGTGAGTGCGGGTTTTTAGGAGTTTTTTTGGGTGCCATGTCATGCGAGGCAGGTGCTCCGTGAAATCCTGTTTTTCCGGGGTTTGACCTTTGGGGTGAGGTCGGGTAAGGGTTCCGGGAAGCACCCATGATTCGCGAAATTGTTCAATACGGCCATCCCGTCCTGCGCCAACGCTGCCGGACCATCACGGAGATCGATGATTCGATCCTTCATCTCGTCGCTGACATGTTAGATACGATGGTCGATGCGAACGGCGTCGGCCTCGCGGCTCCGCAGGTGGGTGAGGATCTCCGTCTCGCGGTGATCGATGTTTCCCATGATCCGGAGTGCGTTTCCTTCCTCAAGGTAGATGGGCAGGATGCAGATTTGTTGTCGATCATGCCGCTGGTTTTCATCAATCCCGAGCTCGAGTTCGGGCAGGCGAAGGAATTCGGAATGGAGGGCTGCCTCAGCATCCGTGGGATTCGCGCGGAAGTCCGGCGTCCAGAGATCGTGAAGGCCACCTTGCCTCAGCTCGATGGGACGGTGATGGTTTTGGAAACCGACGGCTTGCTGGCGAGGGCGCTGCAGCATGAAATCGACCACCTCAACGGGGTGTTGTTTGTGGATCGGCTACCGGCGGTGGCGAAGGTTTCGATGAAAAACCGGTTGAAGCGGTTGCTGGATGAAAACGGCGCGGCTTGAAAGTTTTTACCGTGAAGCTCGACTTTCCGCGATCGTTAAGCTTTTTTCTCCGTCGGTGATGCAATTCACCTCCGCGTCGACATCAAACATCACTCCGTATCTGAAATGAGCACGAATCGAGGTATTTTCGAAAGTTTTCCAAATCAACCGGCAGCCCCTCAGGATTCGCCGTTTGCCATTGTCAACGAGCCTGCGACGAGTCCGTTCGCGGCGGTCGCCCGTCAGGAATCGCCGTTTACAGTGGTGGATGAGGTCAACGAGTCCCGCCAAGTCGAGCCGGGCCGTCCGGCGCGGGTTCCGGAGCGGCGGAAAGCCGAATCTCCGTTCCAAGTCGCCGAACCCAGCGAGGGCTTCGGTTTCGAAGCGCCACCGCGTGCGGCTTCTCCCTTTGAAGCGGCACCTGCGGTAGCACCTGCACCCGCGCCTGCTTCGCCCTTCTCGGCACCGGCCCAGCAAGCGGCGGCTTCGCCATTTTCAGTGGAACCGCAGCGGGCGGTGTCGCCATCGACCCAGGCGGCGATCGCAGCCTTCACCAATTGGCAGGAAACGCCGGCACCGGCAGCAGCACCGGCGGTTTTCTCGCAGCCGACCCCTTCGGTTTTCGCCGTTGCAGCTGCTGCACCAGCGGTAGCAGCCCCAGCCCCAGCGCCAGCGCAAACGCCGGCACCAGCACCCCAAGCCGCTCCGGTGGTTGCGGAGACTTTCAGCGATTCCACGGCCGACTCGTCGTTTTCCATTCGTCAGCTCGAACTGCGGGCCATCTTCGGCGTGGATCGGGAAATGAACACGGAGGAGATCCTCCAGCGTTCGCGTGCTCTTCCAGGAATGCGCAACATCGCCCGGGTGAATCCCCAGGACATGGGCACCATTGAGGCGCTCAAGAACCTGCTACCCAATCTCGGTTTTGGAAGTGGCGGCTTAAAACTTTATGCGGGCTCGGTTCCACTGGAGTTCATCCGTGAAGGCCAAGTGCTCCTCGCGGTGCAGACGGACGGAGGCTTTGCCCCAGGCGTGCGCGAAACCTTGATGCTGGTCGCGCGTGAACTTGGGCGACTTTCCTGAAGCGGCTTGCTATTCGCCGGCTTCGGCTTTGAGGCTTTGAAAGCGGGTCCGGACGTCGGGAGTGGTTTTTTCTAATATCTCGCTGCGTCGGGATTCGGGAAATTCGAGGATGGTTTCGGCCATTCCGGTGATCGCCTCGTTCTTGATGGCAGGGTCTTGGAGACGGTTGATCCACGAGACGGTGGCTTTGACGTCCTGATCGACCCAAGCCGAGATCACGGCTTTCAATCCGGCGGCCCGGATTTCTCCTGGGTCGAACTGGACGACCCAGGCGGCGGCGTTCTCGGGGTTTTGAGCTGCCCAGCGTTGGATGACCTCCACCGCGGCGACGTCGAAATCACGGCTGGCGACGCCCGAGTCGGATAGAAGTTTTGCCGCTCCTTCGGGATCGGTGGCTGATAGGACGAGGGCGATTTTACCGAAGGCCAGCGATTGCTCTTCGGGGGTTTCCA
>JBBQDJ010000265.1:0-5909 GCA_038319595.1 Verrucomicrobiales bacterium | reverse complement strand
CGTTCTTGCGGCACATCTGCTCAGGGATTTCCATAAATCCGTAAAAGATATTATCAAGCGCCTCCAGGCTCGACCTACACTTCCGCGCGCAAGCTCGGACGGGCACTTGATAATATCTTTTACGGATTTATGGAAATCCCTGAGCAGATGTGCCGCAAGAACGACCAATACGGCCGCAAGTCGCTTGGCTACGGCACAGTGGACGGTTCGAGCCGCGCGCTTCGCCGCCTCGGTTACGGATTCTATGAATTGTTCACCTTCACCTGTCCAACCTATCGGGGCACCTTCAAGCCTCCTTATGAGCGTTGCGGTGAGGACAATCGGATCCAAATGAATCCACACGACGGTCTCTCCGAATTCCCACCGGAACTCGGCGCCGATGGAGGCTGGTCCTTCGTCCGCACTCAGAAATACTGAGCCGGATTTCACCGAATTGATTTTTCAAAGACCGCCAGTGGCTCGACCACTGGCGGTTTTTTGTGTCCTGCTCGACGAAACTCTTCGGTTTAGCCGCTCGATGGAGATCTAGACTTATCAAATCCTCGTCATCTGTGTCTATCGGCGTCCATCTGCGGTTGAAAAATCTAAAATCAAAGGGCAATTGGTATCACGCCTTCGAACTGCGATCCTTTTTTTTCCACGGCGATTCCTTGGCTTTCCAAGTGGAAGCCGGAAGCTCGTCATCGAACTCGGATCGCTGGCCGATTCCCCGCAGCAGGCTACTGATTTCCTTCGCCTCGTGAAGCAGTTCGACCATGCGTTCCGCAGACAGGCCAGCTTGCTTCAGCTCGGCTTTCACTGCGGCATCGCGTCGCTGCAGCACAGTCCCAGAAAGCAGGGCCAACGCCTGCTCAGCGGCCTGCATCCCGTCGACGGTGACCCCGTCCAGATTGGAAGTCTCGTGAGCGAGTGCAAGTCTATCAGCTTCTGATAGACCACCAAGAAACGCGTTTACCGCAGCATTTGAGGCAGGATCCGGCGCGGAACCCAAGATCAATTCTAGCAGCGGAATCCCCTCGAGCCAGCGGTTGGCCTCGTGAAGGGTTTCGAATTGCTCCGCGAGGTAGCGTTGCGCAGGGCCGGATGTTAGCGCGAGGTGACAAAGGAAAGCGACGATGCGATGAAGCCGGGTCGGTTCCGCCGGGCGAGCGTTCTCGTCGGAACCGACCGAACCTTCGGCTAGATTTCGTTTCGGCTTCGCCTTGGCGCGTGCGATGGCATCCCTCAAAGCCACGGTCGACGTCTGGAGATGCGTCGCCACCATGTTCAGTTGGTTTTCACGCGCGGCGAAATCCGACATCAGGGAAAGCATCTCAGCACAATCGTTCAATGCCTTAGCCCGCTCGGCAGGCGAATCAAAAACCCCGGTCGACTTAGCGCGTTCCAGTTTGAAATCGAAGAATTCCTTGGCTTGGGCCAGCAGTCCGCGGAACGCATCGACACCATGATTCTTAAGATAGGAATCCGGATCGTCGCCCGCAGGCATCTCCACCACGCGAACCCCCAGACCTTCCGGCACGAGCAGGCGGAAAGCCTTCCCCACCGCCTCGATTCCGGCACTATCCCCGTCAAAGCAGATCAGGACATTGCTCGTGTAACGCTTGAGGATCTTCGCATGATCGGCGGTGAATGCTGTCCCCGAAGTGGCGATGGCATGGGTGATGCCGAGCTCGTGACAACAAATGGCATCAAGCTGACCTTCGCACAACAGCGCGGCCTTTTCCTTGAGGATGGACTTCTTCGCCCGGTCCAAGGCGAAGAACACCTTGGACTTCTTGAAGAGTGCGGTTTCGCGAGAATTGATATACTTCCCGCTATTCTTGTTCTCGCGGAGTTGCCGCGCGGTGAAGGCGATCACATCGCCGATCTCGTTTCTGATAGGGAAGATCAGCCGGTCCTGAAAATTCACATAGAGTCCCGATTTCGGATTATCTTCGTATTTCAGCTTGGCGATTCCCGAGTCGATGAGTTCTCGGCCGGTGAATTTCTTGGTGCGTGCCCAGTTGAGGAACGCTTGGGGATTGTCCGGCATCCAACCGATCTGCCAGCTGACCGCCATGGCACTGCCGAAGCCCCGGGATTTCATGTAGTCCCGGGCATGGGCCGCAGCCGGGTTCTTCATCAACTGCTCGTGAAAAAACGCGGTTGCCTCGCGGTGAATGTCCAACAGTTTTCCCCGCGACCGGCGGGACTCGTCCGCCTTCGGATCGGACGCTTCTTCGATGATCATCACCCCGGCCCTCGACGCGAGCTTCCGCACGGCTTCGGTAAACGGAAGGTTCTCGTAGTCCCTGACGAAGGAAATCGCGTCTCCACCCACCCCGCAACCGTGGCATTTGAAACGCTGGGTAGAAGGCGTCACATAAAACGATGGCGTCTTCTCATTGTGAAACGGGCAGTTCGCCTTGAACGCCGAGCCCGATCGCTTCAACTGAATGTAAGAACCGATCAAATCGACGATATCCGTCGCTTCGAGCACTTTCTCAACACTGTCTTTCGGAATCTGGGCCACGGGAACTGCTGTGCCGGAGAGTATGCCCGGCGCGGTGAACGAGCGAAGCCGGAATTTGAAAATCCACTTCGGACGACTGAATTGCTTGCCAAGCCCGGTCTGACACCGTCATTCTCCCCACCCGGTCGCACGTTGGCGGCCATCGTCTCGGAAAGCATGCTTAGCTCAGTGGTAGAGCACATCCTTCACACGGATGGGGTCGCAGGTTCGAACCCTGCAGCGTGCACCAGCTTTCCTGTAAAAACTGCATTTCGCAGTCGAAAAATTAGCCCTAGATGGAACGGGGATCTTCAGGCGAGTGGAGCTAGTTTGCACATAGGACTTTGCACACTCCCTGCATGTCAAAAAATGACCCCTGGTTGGCCGTCCCGCCAAATCCGCAGTTACAGCCGGGGTTTTCCTGAGGGCAGAAACTTTTTGACTACGCCACTCAGTTGGCGGGGAACAGGTCTAAGATGCTCTGGAAACTTCATCGCGATCTTAGGCGATGAAACGCGCGGCGGAAAGAAGAAGCAGGCCCGCTACCACTAAAACAACAGGGCAGATTCGCCGTGGAAAAATCGAGATAGGGTGGGCACTTGAAGAGTATTAGGTGAAACAAATTGCCACCGATGAACTGAGTGAGTGACCAGTGAACAACCGCTGCCAATTTCGGTTGCACGCCAAAAGGAAAAACCTTCCCACTCCAGTGCTGACGCGCTGAAATAACCCCGACAACGGCCAATTCCCAGAAAACGACCAAACCTTTCAGTATCAACGTTCCTCATCCACTGATTTTAGAATTCCAGAACTTAGTGCCACCCAGCCCTCCAGAAATCACGTCCCGAATCCAGAAAGGCGGCGCGTTGCTTGGCGACATGCGGCAGCTTGTCTGTCATTGGAGCGAATTTCCGCCCGGAACGACTCCCGGACGATTCGTCAAGGATGTGCTTCCAAAAGCCACGCAAGCTCGGGCAAACGACACTTATTCGCGGACCTTCAAACCGCGATTTATCGATGGATCACCGAGGGAGGCTTGGAAACTCTGCGCCAGGCTGGAATCCGCACTTCCTTCCATCGAAATTGTCACACCGTTCTACTATTGGGTCACGGCTCGTGGGGAACCCCTGCTTTACCGGTTTGCCACGGACGAACTTTACCTACAATCGCGGGCCGGTGTGCGGACGGTGGGATCGCCCGATCTCGCACTTTGGATCCAGAAAGCCTGCACGGCAGACGGCAAAGCGTGGTCGGATGTGGTAAACATCAAGGTCGCCCGGGCAATGTTGGCGGCACTTCGGGATTTTGGAGTCCTGGTCGGCTCGTCCAATAAGACCATCGCCGTTGGCAATTTGCCGCTGGAGAGCTTTTGCCTGATTGCTTTCTGTCTCCGCATCGTCCTCAGCGACAGCCAGAATTTGGCAGAACACCCTGACTGGAGACTTTTTTTGCTCTCTCCGCAGATTGTTGAAAGGCTCTTGCTAGAAGCCCACCAGCACGGTTGGCTCAATTACCAGACCGCTGGAGCTGTCTCTCGCCTTGAATTTCCCGACACCACCTTCGATGCTTATGTCCGACGCGTCCTCTCTCGATGAAGCCCTGAAGTCTCTGGAGCGGGACCTCACGGGGGACCGCAGCAGCATTGCGGCCCAGAGCGGGATTCCATTCGCTATCCTGCGGTATGCCCCCGCCGAAGAATTTCGCGCCCGCCGGTTGTTACGTCTGTTCGCGCATTCGCTGGAACAGCAACACCATCGACGTGCTGCATTCATTTCAGTGTCGCGGCTTGTTTGGAATGCCATCCGGGAAACGGACGGGGTGGATTACCTTTTTCAAACCGAGTGCCTCGATGACGGAATCCTCGCCGCCCAGAACGACATCAAGGGACGACTCATCCCCGGCGAGCCTCTCGCATTGGCGAAACAGATCCTCGACATTCTCGACGGATTTTCGCCCAGGCCCGACGTCCTTTTCTTGGTCCGCACCGGCGGCCTTTCCCCTCACATTTACCGGAGTTCCACTCTCCTGGATGAACTCCACAAGTTAGGGCTGAATACGCCCACCATTTTGTGCTACCCCGGTTCGGCAGTCGTCGGCACCGATCTGCAATTTTACGATCTATCCGGCGGAGAGGGACTGGGTGCCTACAACTACCGCGTCAAAATTTACGGAACGAATTGATGAATACCATCGCTGACCTATTTGAGAAACCCATCGACCGGACCATTGAAGAGGTCATCAAGGTCGATCAGACGAATGAAAATGCAGTTAGAACAGAACTTGAGGAATACATTGCCACGGATTCCATCCGCTCCCAATTCGTCGAAGTCTATCGGGAGATTGCCGAAGGCGCTAGCAATCCACGCGAGGGAATCGGAATGTGGATCTCGGGATTTTTCGGTTCCGGTAAATCATCTTTCGCCAAGATTCTTGGCTACACCGTAGCCAACACCAAAGTCGGGAATACGACCGCAGCGGCTCTCTTCAAAAAAGTCGCTGGTGATGAGAAAATTTCGGCATTCCTCGACTCGATCAACGCACGCATTCCGTTCGAATCCGTCATCTTCGACGTGTCCATGGACCGTGGGGTTCGGGTCGGCAATGAGCGACTCACCGAAATCATGTATCAGGCGATGCTCCGCAAGCTGGATTACGCTGAAGACTTCGACCTCGCCGAATTGGAATTCACGCTCGAAGGCGACGGTAAGCTACCTTTGTTCGAGAGCACATTCGAAGAACTTTATGGCAAGCCATGGAGCGAACGTCGCCGTCGCGGGATGGCGGCGAATGAAGCGGGTGCGGTCTTGTCAAAACTCGATCCGGTCACCTATCCCACTGCGGATTCGTATGCGAAGGCTAACAAGGGCAAGGCGGACATCTCCGCAAACAAGCTCGCCGAGCGCGCTTTTGATCTCATGGCTCGCCGGCATCCCGGCAAGGCACTCATTTTCATCATCGACGAAGTCGGCCAATACGTCTCCCGCAGCGTGGATAAAATGCTCGATCTGATGGGCGTGATCCAAGCCTTTGGCGTGGAGGGGCGGAACCGCACGGAAGCTAAACAGATTGTCTCCCCGGCTTGGATCGCAGTTACCTCACAGGAAAAACTGGATGAAGTGGTCACCGCCCTGGATTCCAAGAAAATCGAACTCGCCCGTCTGTTGGATCGGTTCCGGGTCACGGTGGACCTGAAGCAGTCGGATATTTCCACAGTTACCAGCGAACGCGTGCTCAAGAAGAAAACCGAGGCCACCAAGCTTCTCACAAAACTCTTCATTGAGCGGGAGGACAGCATCAAAGGCTGCACCACCCTCGAACGCACGAGCCGTAACGTCCCCATCGAACCCGGCAACTTCTGTGCCCTCTATCCGTATGTCCCCTATCAGGTGGATCTCAGCATCGACATCGTCGCGGGACT
>JBBQDJ010000264.1:0-5926 GCA_038319595.1 Verrucomicrobiales bacterium | reverse complement strand
AATCGTCAATCGTCAATCGTCAATCGTCAATCGTCAATCGTCAATCGTCAATCGTCAATCGTCAATCGTCAATCGTCAATCGTCAATCGTCAATCGTCAATCGTCAATCGTCAATCGTCAATCGTCAATCTCTTCTCTTCTCTTCTCCTGTCTCAGGTCTCGGGACTCATCCCGTGCGGCAAAGCCGTTTTACGGGACCAATCTCTGACCTCTAACTTCTCCCATTCAAAAATCAACAATTGTCATTCATCAATCGTCAATCTCTTCTCCGCGTCCCTTAGCGACCTCTGCGTCTCCGCGGTTCAAATTCTTCCTCTTCTATCCTCCCGTCTCCCATCCCCTAATCCCGTGCGGCAAAGCCGTTTTACGGGACAGCTTTCAGGTTTCCACTCTCAGCTTTCTCTTCCTCTCCTGTCTCCTGCCCACCGACCACCGCCCACCGACCTCTTCATTTCAACTTTCAACTTTCAACTTTTCCCCCTCTCTCTTTGTTGAAAAGCGAGGCATGACTCCACTCATGAGCCCCATTCATGAGGAGGTTTTCACCGCCAAGACGCCAAGGGAAGATAAGGAAAAACCAAAGGAATCGAGAGGGTAGGGAGTTCAAATGGAGAGTTTAAATCCTCAAAATCCAAAATCCAACATTGCCTCACCTTCGTGACGCTAGGCCAGTGTCGGCTTCGCCACTTTGATGAGCTCGCTACCGCTCACCCCGCGTTCAAAATCCCTCTCCCCTCTCCCCTCTCCCCTCCGACCTCCGACCTTTTCGGCTTTCAGTACCTCTTGCCTTCCTCATGAATCTAGGTAGGCTCATCCCATGAATGCCACCGCATCCATCATCACCATCGATTGTCCCAGCGAAGTTTTGCTGGAACTGCATGTGAATGCGGAGGAACTCGGGGATCTGATGAAGGTGACTGCGGCCATCGAGCTTTTCCGCACGGGGCGCCTCTCCTCGGGATTGGCTGCGAAATGGGCGGGCCGGGAACGAATGCCTTTTCTGATGAAGGCCATGGAGCAGGGGGCGTCACTTCTTGACCAGGGAGAGGCGGATTTTCGCCGCGAGAGTTCGCTGATCTGATTTCTTCACCGTGATCATTTCCAACACCACTCCACTGTTTGCATTTGCCGCGCTCGACCGCTTCGATTTATTGGAAAAAGTTCATAGTCAGATTGTCGTTGTGGAAACAGTGGTGCGGGAATGTGAGGTTGGTGGTCCGATCATCATTCCTGACCTGCGTGCCTTGTCGTGGCTCCACATTGTTCCCGCACCGCAGCGCGCAGACGAACGCTTTTACATGCTGGACGCTGGCGAAAGGGATACCTTATCCGTCGCGCTGGAGAAGGGTGCTGCTAGAGTCTTGATCGACGAACGACTAGGCAGAAATCTTGCCGAATATCATGGATTGTCGGTGGTCGGAACCCTTGGCACACTCCTGAAAGCACGGCAGCTTGACTTGATCCCGGCATTTCTCCCCTTGGTGCGCAGGTTGCAGGGCGATGGATTTCGTTACCACGAACCTTTGGTCGCTCGCCTTGCCGGATTGGTTGGCGAATTTTGATCGACCTCTGCCCCTCCGCCCTCCGCTTTTTTACTCGCCGCTTGCACCAAGCTCTTCTCCCGCACCGCTTGGCGTCCGAAGCGCAGCGCCCTCTTCCCATTCAAAAATCAACAATCGTCATTCATCAATCGTCAATCTCTTCTCTCGTCTCCTATCTTCTATCCCCTATCTTCTCATCCCGTGCGGCAAAGCCGTTTTACGGGACTGCCTCCTGCCTCATGAACGATGACCTTCGCCGTTCGATCTTCTCGCGCTTGAAGGCATTTTCAAATTGGCGGGCGCTGGCATTCCTTCTGTTGGGGTCCTTGCTGGTCTGCCTGATTCTAGTGGCGTCATGGGCGGAAGATTCAAGGATGACCGAACTGCGGTGGGTGCCGCGCTGGCTTGCCGCATGGGCGGACCGGGACCCTAACCTGCGAACCGCGATTCCCTTCGTGCCTCTGGCGTTTTTGTTGGTGCTGGGGTCTGCGGGAATGGGTTGCAAACGGCCTTTGCGGCTGGCGCTGACCGTGGGCGGCGCTTGTCTTGCGATCTCGGAATTCGGGCAACTGTTTCTGCCTCATCGCAGCGCCGATGTGAAGGATCTGATGTGGGGCGGGCTGGGGATTCTACTGGGAGCGGGCATCGCTTGGGGGTGCGGAAAGTTGAATCGAGCAAAATAACCCAAGGTATCTATTCCAGTAGAGACCACCATTTACAAGGATTGTCCGTGCACCGTCTTCGTTCTCTCGCGACCGTCTATCGATTCCGCATGGCCGCGTTGTTGCTGTGTGTGAATGTGGTGTTGGCCGTGGTCTCAATCGGTGTGGCCATTTTCGCCTGCCTGATGAATCAACGTGAACTTGCGATCGACGCGCTATTCGGAATCTTGGCTTTTTGCATGATCGCTCTGATTCTTTGGATGACGGCCTCGCGTACCACCTGCCCCTTGTGCATGACGCCGGTTCTCACGAAAAAATCGTGTTCGAAGCATACCAGGGCCAAAACGGTGTTGGGGAGCCATCGGATGCGCGTGGCACTCTCGATCCTGTTTAAGAATTCATTCACCTGTCCCTATTGCCTTGAATCCACCGCCATCAAGGTCCGGCCGCGACAGAAGTCCCGAGCGACGAGGTGAAACCTCCCTCAGAACTTAAAGAGGAGGGACCTTATTGTCCCTCTCTTCGACCTCAGACTACACAACGAAGAAGCGACAATAAGGTCGCTGCTCCTTACGAGTCCGATCTACGGGTGTTCTCAAGTGACTCCCGGTTCCACAGCCAGCAGCCAGCGCGGATTCAGGGCTAAAAAAAGAAAATAAAACCGCGATGGGAGCGATCGCGGACATGGACGAACTGACTGAAATCAACTCTTCGTCAAATGAGCGCAAGATGGGAATTCGAAAATCGCCCTCTTAATCTGCGTACATCCTGTTCATCTGCGGTTTTATTTTCCACTTAGAGTTTATGCATCTGATTTTCCTCAATCAATACTATCCTCCGGATGCCGCGCCTACGGGCGTGATGCTGGAAGGACTGGTGGAGGCTTTGCTCAAGGACGGTCTCGAGGTGACCGTCCTTTGTGCTTCCGGGGGCTATGCGCAAGGGGTAAAGCTGAAATCTGAAAAGGAAGAGTTGGAGTCCAAGATTCACAGTTCAAAAGCTAACCTATCAGCCCTTCGGATTGTGCGGATCGGGGCGACGCGTTTTGGCCGGGGGAGTTTTGTTGGTAAGCTGATGGATTATGCCTCCTACTATCTGGGAGTGACGTGGCACCTGTTGTTTCGCGGGGATCGGCCGGATCGGATCGTCGCCTTGACCACGCCGCCTTTTTTATCGGTGATCGCGCGAATGGCCTCCAAGGTGCGCGGCGCGGATCATGGGCACTGGGTGATGGATTTGTATCCAGATGTGATGGTGGCGCATGGGATGCTGCGCGAAAACGGCGTTCGCCATCGGATACTCGCCGGAGTGGCCCGCTGGGGATTCGGCGGCGGCCGTTGTGCGGCGGTGCTGACTCTCGGGCCCGATATGGCTGCCCGCACGGCACTTCTGATGGGCGAGCGGAAGGATCACATAGGCTGGGTGCCGCTGTGGGGAGAATCAGAAAGGGGCGCGGGCGTCACGCCTGCCTCTTCATTTCCAAGCGGAGAGGAGAAGAACCAAAGTGAAGTTGCGAGGCAAGATGCCCCTTCCTCCGTTTCGAGCGGGACGCTCCAACCCCCGGAAGACGCCTCCGCCTCTCCTGATCGCTCCGCTGCATCTGCTGCGCTTCGTGTGAAGCGGGGATGGCGGGATGACGAATTGATCGTGATGTATTCTGGAAACATGGGACTGGGCCACCGGTTTGGGGAATTGCTTGCCGCAGCGAGAGCGCTGGCGGATGAACCGGTGAAATTCGTGTTCTTCGGCGACGGGAAGCGCCGGGAGGAGCTGCGGGCCTACGTGCACGCCCATCCCGAGTGTCGGATCGAGCTTCATGATTATGCGCCTTCCGGGGAATTATCGGCCCACCTCATGTCAGCGGACGTGCAGGTGGCCTCGCTCGATCCGGCATGGACGGGCACGATGGTCCCAAGCAAGTTGCAAGGAGTGTTCAATGTCGGGAAGCCCTTGATCTTCATCGGCAGCGGGCAATCGAGTATCGGCAACTGGGTGATGGAAAGTGGCGGTGGCTGGGTGGTGGGCCCTCACGATGTAGCGGGTTTGCTCGACGTTCTGAAGCAGGCCGGCGACCCCGCGCAGCGGCACGCCAAAGGACTTGCCGCACGGAATTATGCCCTGGCGCACTTCAACAAAGAGCTCAACGCCGCACGCATCGCCCGCCTATTCGCCCGCCATGGAGTCAAAGAGTCGCAGGCCGGCGATTCTTCGCCAAGATAGCACCGGAGGTTTCAAGCCTCCTGCGAATGACCTTGCCTGTGACCTTCGCGCTCGCGTAGTAATTGCCACCCCGATGACGAAGGAGAGATGGAACCTCGGATTTGCTTGATGATGCGTTTTGCCGCATGGCGCTTTAAGCTGTGCGGTGGAAAGTATGCATTTCCGGTATCCATTTCCAAAGGAAAGCTTCGCAACTCGTTAAAGGGCCTGTAGCTCAGCGGTTAGAGCAGGGAACTCATAATCCGTTCAAGTGAACATCAATAGTGTTCCATTGTTTTGATTTAGAGCGAGTTATGATTGCTAATTCAGGGCCTCGGAACGGGGTGGAACACCTCGAAACAGGCCCTTTGTGGGGTAGCGGGTGACACAAGGGGTGACAGCGAAAAAGTGCTGTTGGATCAGGAGACTTTCGCTCCCTTGCTCATGGAGTTACCCACTTCCGGTTCGGCAGTCTGGGAATGGCGGGGGCGTCGTAAGCGATCTCGCGAACTTCGACGTTAGAGCGGATGAGTTGCCGAGGCGGCATAGATTTGGATCAAGAATCGTGTAAATCTACCTCTCGACACGGGAACGCTCAGTCTCTACTCATCTGGTAGCTCGAATCTAAGAAATGGCAGAAGTTCTGATCCCCAATCCCGTGAAGCAGACGTTATCTGTCGTTTTCGTGGGTTCGTTCAATCCTCGGATTTTCCATCCAACTTGGTTTGAACGTGAGGGTTTGACCTTTCCCGAGGAAGAAGCCGCAAGCCTTTCGGAATCTAAATCGAATGGCCCCTTGGTTACACCGGATTTGAGTCGCTGTGATATTGGTCCCGAAATCTCCATCGAATGCCTGACCAGCCGTTTATCGATCAACGCAGCCACCACACTTGGAGAAGAGCGCCTTCGGTCGCTTGCGACGGCGATTCTCGCAAAACTTCCCCATACGCCGATCACGGCTGTCGGCATCAACCATTCCCAAGTTTTCGACACCCGGAACGAAGACGAATGGCATCTGCTCGGTGATCTACTGGTGCCCAAAGACGAAATTTGGTCAAAGGTCATGGAAGGCCGCCCAGGGATGGCGATCCTCCGAGTCGAGGATTCACGTCCAGGCCCTCCTCCTGTGAGGGTTTGGGCCACGGTGGAGCCCGTCCGAGAATCCCATCCGCCCTACCGCTTTGCGATCCACACGAACTGGCATTCAGACATCCCCCAAAATCCGCCCGAGCAGGCAAGTCCGGCAGAATTGGCTTCGGACTTTGTAATAACCCAGTGGGATGTTGCTCTTGATTTCGGTCGGAATTTAGCCAAAAAGCTCTTTGAGAACCTGCGCAAACCTCTACCATGAGTACGTCGTCTGTCTCCACCCTGCACCAAACTTATCCGACCAACCACGGATCGGCAGGAGCCGCTTCATTCCCTGTGGGCGAAGCTCGTTTTGCCGATGCCGTAGTTTTCAGCCGGGAAGTGTCCGAGTCCACGGGGCAGGACTCCAAGGATTTGGAGTTTGAGTTCAACGGT
>JBBQDJ010000263.1:0-5943 GCA_038319595.1 Verrucomicrobiales bacterium | reverse complement strand
TGATGCCGGCTTCGTCGAGGGCGTGCGAGGCGTCGGTGCCGTTGAGTCCCTTGTCGCGGAGATCCACTAACATCACGTGGTTGTCGGTGCCGCCAGAGCAAATCCGGAAACCATGATGGGTGAGACGCGCTGCGATGGCTTGGGCGTTCTTGATGACCTGCGCGGAGTAGGTCTTGAACTCCGGCTTGAGCGCCTCGCCGAAGCAGATCGCTTTCGCGGCGATGACGTGCATCAGCGGTCCGCCTTGGATGCCGGGGAATACTTGCGAGTCGATTTTTTTCGCGAACTCCTCTTTGCACAAAATAATCCCGCCCCGTGGACCGCGCAGCGACTTGTGCGTCGTCGATGTGACAAAATCCGCATGCGGAAACGGGCTAGGATGGACACCGGCGGCGACAAGGCCGGCGATGTGGGCCATATCGACGAACAGATAGGCACCGACTTCTCTAGCAAGTTTGCCCATGCGTTCGAAATCGATGATCCGCGAGTAGGCGGATGCCCCCACCGTGATCAGCACTGGCTTGAGTTCGCGGGCGGTTTTTTCCAACTCGTCGTAGTTGATGCGCTCGTCGTCGGGCGAGACGCCGTAATGGGTGACATTGTAAAAACGGCCGGAGAAATTCGCCTTGTGGCCGTGGGTGAGGTGACCGCCGTGGGCCAAATCCATCGTGAAAATCTTGTCGCCTGGCTTGAGCACGGCGAAATACACGGCGGTGTTTGCCTGGGAACCGGAATGGGGTTGGACGTTCGCGTGCTCCGCGCCGAACAATTCCTTGGCGCGATCGATCGCGAGTTGCTCGACGACATCGACGTTTTCACATCCACCATACCAGCGCTTACCGGGATAGCCCTCGGCATATTTGTTAGTGAGCACCGATCCTTGAGCCTCCATGACGGCAGGCGAGGTGAAATTTTCCGAAGCGATGAGCTCGATATTGTTCCGCTGGCGATACTCCTCCGCAGTGATCGCGGCATAAATCGCCGGATCCATCTCCGCGATGCGGCTGCCGGACGATTTGCAAACCCGCTTTTCGTGACGTCCGCCTTCGAACGCGGTGGCGAGAAACGCATCGGCCATCGCGATG
The DNA here is from genome assembly GCA_038319595.1 of Verrucomicrobiales bacterium. Taxonomy (GTDB): domain Bacteria; phylum Verrucomicrobiota; class Verrucomicrobiia; order Verrucomicrobiales; family Akkermansiaceae; genus Luteolibacter. Next base: position 4,858 of record JBBQDJ010000263.1, on the reverse strand, counting down.
CCCGTCGCCGCATCCGTGAATTTTCCGGCGAGGCAGAGCACGTTCGAATCATTGTGCTCGCGGGTGATCGTCGCCTCTTCCACCGACCGGACATTCGCTGCGCGGACGTGGCGGTGGCGGTTCGCCGCGATGCACATGCCGACGCCGGACGTGCAGCAGAGAATGCCGAAATCGTAAGTCCCATCCGCTACGGTGCGCGCCACCAGATTCGCGTAATCCGAATAATCCACTGCCTCATGGCTGTGGGTCCCGAAGTCGAGGACCTCATGGCCGACCTTTTTGAGATGCTCGACAACGGCGTTTTTTAAATCGATGGCGCCGTGATCGGCTCCGATGGCAATGCGGAAGGTAGGATGACTCATGGTGACAGGGCGGGATTCAAAGACGGGAAAGTCATCTTGCAAACCGCAAATTTCATTTTCCGTAGCGGAATCTGGGAAAAGGGCGGCTTCTTTTTGCTTCGTGATCGGCCTGTGGCACGCATCTTGCACCAAGTTTCTTCACTCGTGTCCGATTTTTCCCCACACTCCGGCCTGCAACCCACCTTGGGCCGTTGGCAGGTTCTGTTCTACGGCCTCGGTTCGATGCTCGGCGCGGGGATCTACGCGCTGGTCGGTCGCGCGGCGGAGTCGCTGGGAAATGCGGTGTGGCTGGCGTTTCTCGCGGCGATGGTGGCGGCGCTGCTCACCGGATTATCCTATGCCTGCGTCGGCGGGCGCTATGCGAAAGCGGGCGGCGCGGCCTATGTCACGCAGCGGGCGTTGCGGCGGCCGGCGTTGAGTTACGTGGTCGGCATCGCGGTGATGATGAGCGGGCTGACGAGCATGGCCACGGGTTCGCAGGCGATCGCGGAAAATCTGGAAAAAGCGGTGGGTTTTCCGCTGCCAATCAAGGCGGTGGCGATCGGGTTGGTATTTCTCATCGGCTGCGTGATTTATCGTGGTATCCGCGAAAGCATGTGGCTGAACATCGTCTGCACGGTGGTTGAGGCATTCGGGTTGCTATTCATCATCGCCGTCGGGGTGAAATACTGGGGCGGCGTGAACTATCTGGAGACCCCGGCGGACACCGTCGGCATTGGTTCGGGAATCACACTGGCGCTGGTCCTCCAAGGGGCGGTGCTGATGTTTTTCTCGTTCATCGGGTTTGAGGATATTCTCAACGTCAGCGAGGAGGTGAAGAATCCGAAGCGCGACATCCCGTTCGGACTGATCGGCGCGATGATTCTGGCGACGCTGATCTACATGGCCGTGGCGATCACTGCGGTCTCCGTGCTGCCGTGGCGCGAACTCGCGGCCAGCAAGACGCCCTTGATGGAAGTCGCGCACCGGGCGGCTCCGTGGTTCGGCGGGATCGACCGCGTCTATCTTGGTATCACTATTTTCGCGATCGGTAACACCGCGCTGCTGAACTATCTGATGGGCTCACGCCTGCTTTATGGGATGAGCCGGCAGGGTTTAATGCCGGCGGTTTTGGGAAAACTGCATGCGAGACGACACACGCCGCAGTTAGCGATCATGGTGCTGTTTGTGATCGTTTCCCTGCTCATCCTCAGCGGTGGCGTGAAGCCGCTGGCGGAGGCGACGGTACTCCTGCTGCTTTGTGTTTTTACGCTGGTGAATATTTCCTTGATCGTTCTCAAGCGGCGCGAGGGCGAACCGACTGATGGCTTCGATGTCCCGCTCGCGGTCCCCATTTTGGGCGCACTGGTTTGCGCGTTGTTGGTGGTGGTGCGCGTGCAGTCGGCATTCACGGCTGAAATGCCTGGGGCGTGGGTCGCGCCGTCGATCGCGCTGGGGATTTTTGCGGTCAGTTACGGACTCTATCGCCTGCTGAAGCCGAAAGTGGTGGTGGTGGAGATCTAACTTGGTTCCGCCGCCCGCACGTCCTGGATGATGAGTTGCAGCGTCGTCCGTCCGCGGAAGGTATTTCGATCAATCGTAAACGCGATGTCCCACGGCGGATCGGGCAGGGGATGTTCGCCACCGCCGAAGAAGACGGCATCCTGTTCGTGATAGCCTTGGCGCAGCATGAAGCGCAGGTGGTGGTTCTTCATGTGCAGCGGCGGCCGGCTCAGACCGACGTTGCGCGAGATGAAAACCGGTTGCGGATTTCCGCTGCCGAAGGGCTGGAGAAGATCATAGCTTGCTAGAAATTCTAACGAGAGCTGATCGAAGGAAATTTCCGCGTCGTACATCAGCTTCGGTTGGCGTTGTTCCGCGCTGGTGTGGTTCATCACATAACTGGCAAATTGGGTCCGGAAGGAGTCCAGTTTCCCTTCCTCGATGGAGAGCCCTGCCGCCATCGCGTGGCCGCCGCCGGCAATCAAATCGTTCTCACAGGCACGGATGGCCTCGACCAGCGAAACTCCATCAATGCTGCGTCCCGAGCCTTTTCCGATACCGGCTTCGTCGATGGCGATGACGAAAGTTGGCTTGTGATATTGCCGCATCAACCGCGAGGCAACGATGCCGACGACCCCATGATGCCATGAACGGGAACCGATCACGATCACCGGATCCCGTGCCGGGTCGAAGTCGCGCAAGAGCATTTCCACCGCTTCGCGCCGGATGAGGCCTTCGTGGTTTTGTCGCTCCTTGTTATAGGCGTCGAGTTTCTGAGCGAGATCGTGGGCGAGGCGGCGGCAGTCGGTGGTCAGGGTGGCCAGTGCATCCTCCGGCACGTCCATTCGCCCGGCGGCATTGAGGCGCGGGCCGATGCGGAATCCAACGTCCATCGAGGTGGCGGTGCCATTCATCCCGGTGACTTCTTGGAGCGCGCGCAGGCCGGGATTCAGGGTGCTCGGCAGGTGCTTGAGCCCGTGGCGGACCATCAGCCGGTTTTCCCCGACCATGGGGACGATGTCGGAAATCGTGGCGACGGCGACGAGGTCGATCAGTTGCTTCAAGTCCAGGTCGATGGGCCGAGTTTTCAACATCGCATGGCCGAGCTTGAACACGACTCCCGCCGCACACAGGTAGGTGAATTCGGTGCCGCATTTTGGGTTCACCAATGCACAACAATCCGGTTTCACTCCGGGATCGGGCTCGTGGTGATCGACGATGACGACATCGATTCCCTCGGCCCGCAGCGCGGCGACCTCGTTGACCGAAACCGTCCCGCAATCCACCGTGATGAGGAGGTCGGGCTTCGGGCCTTCCTCCATGCAGCGTTTCAGCGCCGCTGTGCTCAGGCCGTATCCTTCAGGTCCTCTTCGCGGGATGAAATAGCGGGGCGTCAGGCCGTAAGCCATCAGGATGCGCCGCATCAGGGTGATCGAGGTCACGCCATCGACGTCGTAGTCGCCGTAAATGCAGACTTTTTCGCCCTTGTCGATGGCGGCGAACACCCGCTCGACGGCGATTTTCATGTCGGGGATGAGAAATGGGTCCGCCAGATCCCGCAATTTCGGGCGCAGGTAGCCTTCCAGATCGACGCCGGGAGGAAGTCCTCTTTGGCGGATCAGGTGCTCAAGGATCGGAGGAAACGTGCTGACTGAACCGTGGGTCTGCTTTGCAAACGGTTCTCCGCGCGGAATCCATTTGAACGGCTGGGCTCGCATGAAGTGCGCCGGACCTTAGAAGCGGTTGCCAAGTTCACACAAGGTCCAAACGGAAATCCACCGCTGGAATGTGATCTGGGTTCCTTTCGTTCGACATAAACAAGCCCGGTTACTGGGAAAATCGGAGCTGAGCCAACTTGGCGTGCAGATCCGCCCGCTGCGTCATTGTTGCGCAGGGTGAGCGTGACAATTTGTCGCAAAATTCCTGGATTTCGCGGCAAGAGGATTCCTTGAAATTTCATAAATCACTGAATAATAGTTATTTGAGAAATTCCAACTCATCACGGCACAAACCCTGCGAAAGCGCGCACATCATCACTGCCCAACCGGGCAAAACCTGAAAGAAACCACCTTATGTCCAAAATCCTCGGAATTGACCTCGGAACCACCAACTCGTGTATGGCTGTCATGGAAGGCGGCGAATCGACCGTCCTTGAAAACTCGGAAGGCGCACGCACCACCCCGTCCGTCGTCGCATTCGCGAAAAACGGCGAGCGCCTCGTCGGCCAAGCCGCCAAACGTCAAGCTGTCACCAACCCGCAAAACACCATTTTCTCTGCAAAGCGCCTGATCGGCCGCAAGTTCTCCGAACTCAAGGAAGCCGACAAACGCATGCCATACACCATCGTCGCCGCCGCGAATGGCGACGCCCACATCCAAGTGGAAGTGGCCGGCGAAAAGAAAACCTACTCACCACAAGAAATCGCCGCAATGGTCCTCGGCAAACTCAAGGCCGATGCCGAAGCCAAGCTTGGTGAAAAAATCACCCAGGCCGTCATCACGGTTCCCGCCTATTTCAACGACTCTCAGCGTAACGCCACCAAGGCCGCCGGTGAAATCGCCGGCCTGGAAGTGCTCCGCATCATCAATGAGCCCACAGCTGCCGCACTCGCCTACGGCCTCGACAAGAAGTCCGACGAAAAAATCGCCGTCTATGACCTCGGCGGCGGCACCTTCGACATCTCCGTCCTCGAAATCGGTGACGGCGTTTTCGAAGTCCTCGCCACCGATGGCGATACCTCCCTCGGCGGTGACGACTGGGACAACACCCTGATCCAGTGGATCGTCGGCGAGTTCAAAAAGGACCAAAGCATCGACCTGTCCGGACAACCTGACGCACTTCAGCGCATCAAGGAAGAAGCCGAAAAAGCGAAGATCGCCCTTTCCTCCAGCCAGTCCTACGACATCAACCTCCCCTTCGTCACGGCGGACGCCACCGGTCCGAAGCACATCCAGCTCACGCTTTCCCGTTCCAAACTTGAACAGCTCACCGACAAACTCTTCGCCCGAACCAAG
>JBBQDJ010000262.1:0-5971 GCA_038319595.1 Verrucomicrobiales bacterium | reverse complement strand
AAGCGCGATGCCACCGATGTTGACCTCTGGAAGGCCCTTGAAGCCTCGCACGCCGCCCACTTCGTCCGCGACCTCCCGAAGCAGCTCGACACCAACGTCGGCGAGCGCGGCGTGAAGCTTTCGGGTGGCGAGAAGCAGCGCCTCTCCATCGCCCGGGCCTTGTTGAAAAACGCACCAATCCTACTGCTGGACGAGGCGACCGCTTCGGTGGATTCGGAAACGGAGCGCCAGATCCAGGACGCGCTTGACCGGCTGATGGAAAACCGCACCGCCTTCGTCATCGCTCACCGGCTTTCGACGATTCAAAACGCCGACTGTATTTACGTGTTAGAAAAGGGCGAGGTCATCGAGCAGGGCACCCATGCAACGCTGCTCGCCCGTGGCGGAAAATATTCCGAACTCTGCCGGAAATCGTTCCTCGCCGCCGATTCTTCAGACCCCAGCGCCTAGAAACTGGCTGCCGATCATTGACTGATAGATCGCATCCGTTTCGCGGAGTGTTTCGTGGTTTCCATCCGAGATGATGCGGCCTTGTTGGAACACTAACACCCGGTCGGCGATGGTGATGGTGCTGTAGCGGTGGGCGATGATGAAGGTCGTCCGCCCCTGGACCAAGGCGGCGAGAGCCTGTTGGACCATGGCCTCGCTTTCCGAATCCAAGGCACTGGTCGCCTCGTCGAGGATCAGGATCGGCGCATCCTTCAAGAACGCGCGGGCGATGGCGATGCGCTGCCGCTGACCACCTGATAGAAGATCCCCCCGCTCGCCGACTTCGGTTTCGTAGCCTTTTCCGCCATTCAGACTGCAGATGAAGTCGTGGGCATGAGCCTTGCGGGCGGCCTCGATGACCTCCGCATCCGTCGCGTTCTCACGCCCGATGCGGATATTCTCAGCGATGGTTCCGAGAAAAAGCGACGGCATCTGCGGCACCACCGCGATCGAATTCCGCAGGTCCTTTTTCGTGAACGCCCGAATGTCGGTGCCATCAAAAGTGATCGCACCTTCCTGCGGATCGTAAAATCTCGGGATGAGGTGGGCGAAAGTGGATTTTCCAGCACCGCTGGGGCCGACGAGGGCGACCACTTGGCCGATGGGAATCTCCACCTCCAGATTTTTCAAGACCGGCTCCTCACCATAAGCGAACGACAGATTCCGGAAGCGGATGGCCTCCTTGAGCGGCATCAGCGGAACGGGGGTCACTGGATCCGGCAGGGTATCGGGCTCGCGAGCGATGAAATCGATTCGATCGATCGCCGCATCGCCCTGCTTGATCAGCGAGTGGACCATTCCCAGTTTTTTGATTGGCTCGTACGACATGAATAGAGCCATCCCGAGTCCAAGGAAATTTTCCAGCGTCATCCCCTCGCGGACGCCCAAGTACAATGCCACCGCGAAGCCGGTCGCCGCCACCAGCTCGATGGCCGGGGAAATCGCCTGACGGTATTTCACCACTTTCATGCTCACTTTGAGCATGGCCGTGGTGCGTTTTCTAAATGCGGAAATCTGGCGCTGCTCGAGATTGTAAGCGCGGATCTCTAGGGGAGCCTGCAAGGTTTCCGCTAGGGCCGCGGTCATCGTCCCGCCTTGGTCCTGCAACGCTCTCGCCCGCTTCGCGAGTTTCTTGCCTGCCGCGCGAATCACCAACACACAGAGCGGTACCGAGATCATTGCGATCAGAGCAATAAAAAAGCTATGGTCCTTGTAGGCCTTGACTCCCAGATAGATCAACGCCCCCAGCAAGGTCGCAGGTTGCTTGATGAGATCGCTGGAAACATTGGCCACGATCTGCTTGAGCACTGCCGTGTCGCTCATCAGGCGCGCCAACAAATCCCCGGATTTGTTCTTCTTGAAGAACGACAAAGGCAGCCCTTGGAGCTTGATGAAAAGGTCCAACCGGATGTCTTCGAGCACCCGCTGGCCGACATACTGAATCAGGTAGGAATTTGTGTAGGACGCCAGCGCCCGGAACAAAAAGATCAGCGGAATCCACAGGCAGGTGAGCAAAAGGAGACGCTCGTGCGAAACGCTGCCGAGCATTTCAGTCATCCAAGCCGAATACCAAGCATGGCCGCCTGCTTTGTCTGCGCCCTTAAAAAGCACCGGAAACACCACATCCACCATCAACGGCATGCCCAGTCCACTCGCCAGCGCATAAACCAATCCGGCCAAAACGCCCCCCACGAACTGCCAGCGAACAACCCGCAAGTATTTGAAATAGGGATAATAGCGCTTCACGGTCCGGCCGATAGGCTCACCGCCCGGTCGCTCCGGGGCAAGCGCGATTCTTGCGGTGGCCCTTTCCGCCAGCCACGCGCCGGACTCCATAAAAATTTCCTCTGCAAAACAATTAGAGCCTGAGGGGCAATTCCGATCGGTTTCCTATTTCGACTGAATTTCAGTTTCTTGCAGAGACGGCATTTCCCCTGCTCTTTTCTGTCCGATTCCCGCCGAGGCCGGGGGCGCACTGAGCGTCATAGGCTTCCACCAAATCATGGAATTTTTATTAATTTTAGTTAAATATCAATAAATTTTACATGTTAGGAAGAATAAGATTGCATGAGCCCGACCGATCGGGCATTTGCCCCGACGAAACCGCGCTCACGCAGCCGAGATCCACGCCAAATCAGGCGCTATCCGGATTCAAACTTTCTCACGATTCTCCAATGCCACGATTTACCTTCCGAGCCACTTCTCATGCGGGCGACTCGACCTCAAATCTCCAAAATTTAAAAAGTCCTCCATGCTCCGGGGGGGGCGGCACTCGTCTTCATCGACAGATTGTCACTCAACGAGTTCTGGGGTGGATTGGCTGCTTGATTCTCGCCAGTTTCCTCGCTCCCGCGAGTGCAGCGTCGATCAAGCTCGCCTGGGACCGGAATCCCGAGCGCAACATCGAAGGCTACGAAATCTATTACGGCGCCCGTCCCGGAAATTACCCGAATAGGTTGGACGCTGGGAACGAAACCCGTGCCACGGTCTCCAATCTCCGGGAAGGTGACACCTATTACTTCGTCGTTGTGGCCAGGAACAAGGCCGGCCTTACCGGCCCGAAATCCGCCCAAATCAGCTATAAAATCCCCGAAAGAACCAAGGACGAGCCGCAAGGAACCATCACCTCACCCGACGACAGCGTGACCATCGAAGCCGGTGCAGAGATCTCCTTCAGCGGCAGCGGTGACGATCCAAACGGCAAGACTCCGCTCACCTACCGCTGGGAATTCGGCCAGCAATCGGGCATTCCAGACTCCTCGGAACGCAATCCTGGCAGCCGCATCTTTAACGAACCCGGCACTTACACCGTCACCTTCACCGTCACCAACTCGCTCGGCATTTCCGATCCCTCCCCGGCGGTCAGAACCGTGATCGTTCGCTCTCCCACAAACGTGGCGATTTCTCAAAAAGGCTGGAAGCTGGAATACGTCGACAGCGAGGAAGTCACCGGCTACGCCGCTACCAATGCCTTCGACGGCAATCCCGCGACGTTCTGGCACACTCAGTTCATCCAAACCGCGCTGCGAAGAGAGCCCCATGAAATCCAGATCGACATGGGTGCCGCCTCCTTGGTGAGTGGGTTCATTTACCTCTCACGGCAGGACGGTTTCAGTGTTGGCAACATCGGGAGCTATCAGTTCTACGTCAGCCGCGATGGCAAGAAATGGGGAGATCCGGTGGCGAGCGGTAGCTTCGACAGTTCCACCGCAAAGAAGAAAGTATTTTTCACGCCCAAGAAGGGTCGCTACATCCGCCTCCGGAGCATTTCCGAAGTCAACGGCAACACCGACTCAAACGTGGCCGAACTCCGCGTCCTCACTCCAAGCAGCGCGAAATCCGCCGCGCGTTTGTCCCCAGCGGTCCAACCCGCCACCGCGATTGCGGCCTCAGCGGCTCCCACGGCACCCAAGCCAACGGTTGCCGGAACCACCTCTCCCGCTTCCACCACGCTCACCACGGAGATCATCGACGGCAAAAAATACCTCTCACTCACCCTCGCCAAACCCCTTGCACCGGACGGCGTGAAACGCGTGATTCAGGTTTCCCCCGATCTGATGGACTGGTTCAGTGGAGTCCAACACACCACCGTCGTCACTGACAACGAGTCCATTCTCAAAGTCCGCGACAACACTCCGGTCACCCGCAGCGGAAAACGCTTCATCCGGCTCAAGGAAACGCCGCCCTGACCCACCGCTAGGAATCTTTTTCCCACCTGCCGATTTACGCCTTGTCGCGCTGGGTTCCGGTTGTTTGCTTGCAGTTCACTCATGGCCGCTCCTCAAAACATCATCGCGCTGGTTTACGATTACGACCAGACCCTCAGCCCCCGCTACATGCAGGATGACGTGGTCTTCCCCGAGTTCGGCATCGATCCGGCGCAATTCTGGGCCAAGTGCAACACCCTCGTCCACGACCAGAAGTGGGACGGCGAACTCGCCTACATGAAGTGCCTGCTCGACTACCTCGGCATGGACAACGTCACCAACGCCCGCCTCACCGAACTCGGTGCCGGGCTGCGCTTTTTCCCCGGCCTGCCAGAACTCTTCGAAGCGCTGCCGAAAACCGCCCTGCGCCCGGAGCACGAACTCGCCGGTATTAAAATCGAGCACTACATCATTTCCTCCGGCCTCAAGGCGTTGCTCGACGGCTCGCGGCTCAAGCCGTTTGTGAAAGCGATGTTCGGCTGCGAGTTCGGCGAAGACGCGGAAGGCCGCATCAGCGTCCCCAAGCGCGCCATCTCACACACCACCAAGACGCAGTTCCTTTTCCGCATCAACAAGGGGATGTTAGGCTACGATCAGGATGTCAACGACCACATGCCGCCCGACCAGCGACCCATCCCTTTTGAAAACATGGTCTATGTCGGCGATGGCCCGACCGATGTCCCCTGCTTCACCGTCATGGCGCGCAACGGCGGCCAAGGCATCGCTGTTTACAACCCGGAGGACCCGAGCGGAAAATCATTCAAGAAGTGTTTCCAGCTCTCCACCCACGCCGGCCGCGTCAAGCACATCGCCCCCGCCGACTACCGCGAAGGCTCCCACCTCTGGCTCCTGCTCAAGGAAATGGTCACCGAAACCGCCGACCGCATCCTCCGCCGCCGCATCGAAGAGCGCGAGAATGCCACCGTCGCCGCGCCGACGTTTTAAAAAGTAGCTACCGCATCCTGCAAGTGGCTGGCCCATCTTGCAGGTGGCTAGGATATCTTTCGCCAGTCCGTTACGGAGGCATCCAGCCTCCCGCACTGCTCTCCAGCCCCACGGCCTCTCACCGGCCCGCTCTCGCTTCAGGCCAAAGGCATTCCATTGGCTAGCCCAGGGCAACGCTCGCCTCCCCATTCTGCAGGCCAAAGGCCGCTCACAAGCTAGCCCAGGGCAACGCCTATCGAGATTTCTTCTGGCAAGGCGGATATGGTGCATTTTCCGTCAGCGAATCGAATGTGGAAAAAGTCCGCGCGTATGTGGCAGGGCAGGAAGAGCACCAGCGGAAGGTATCGTTTCAGGATGAATACCGAGCGCTCTGCGCCAAACACGGTGTCCTAATCGACGAGCGATACGTTTGGGATTGATCCAAACCCACCGGGATATGTCACGCCCCGTTGGGGCCGGAATCTTTGTGGGAGAGCACCCAGGGCGGCGCTCGTGCCTCGCTTGCCCTAGGCTCAGACATCCTGCCCTACCAACGTGAGACCGCATGTGTACCACGCGGGCGTGGAAATCCGTTGACCCCAAAAACGGAGCGCTGGCTTCAGCCGGCATCTGCGAATGTGCGGAAGAAGCCGGCTAAAGCCAGCGCTCCGTTTTGACTCATCCCGTCGTTCAAGGTCACCGCGTTTCCCTCGAGGTCAGGATGTCTGAGGCTGGCTTGTGGGAGGCCTTTGGCCTGAACAACTTTCAGCGGTTATGCATCTGTTTCCTGAGCCGACATCTTTCGCCCTGGCGGTGGCGGGAATGATGTTTTCGCTTCTGAGACGCGTCCG
>JBBQDJ010000261.1:0-5972 GCA_038319595.1 Verrucomicrobiales bacterium | reverse complement strand
GCAATCCGGCACCTCGCGTGCTGAGCTGCTAGCAGTAACTATCAATTCGGAGAATCAGTCTCCTTTCAATAACCCATCCTACTGATCGCAATCCCCCCCGGAATGCATCGTTTCCAGTCAAATTCCATGATCCGGCGATTGAGGTTCGCCGCGCTGCTGTTGTGCCTCAGGTATCTCCTGCCAGTGGCGGCGCTGGTGATGCTGATTCAGTCGATCCTAACGGATGATCAACAGCTGGCCATCATGGCCATCCTGACGGGAGTGCTCGCGATCCTCATTTTCATTTTCCAGTGCATTCTCGCCAACCGCGCACTCTGCCCGCTGTGTATGACGCCGGTCCTAGCCTCCAAGGCGTGCTCCAAGCACCGCAACGCGAAAACCCTGCTGGGGAGTCACCGCCTGAGGGTGGCCGTCGCGGTGCTGTGCAAGAACTCCTTTTTTTGCCCCTATTGCCACGAGCCTTCGGTGCTGGAGGTCCGGCCTAAGCGCCATTGAAAACAGTCCTCATTCCGGGTATTGACAGGTCCACCGGTTCCGTGGAGCTTCCGCCCATGAATTTCATGACGAAATCTTTGAGAGCCATCATTACGCCCGCGGCCGGATTGGCACTCGCACTATCAGTTCCCGCCCGCGCAGAAAACGCCATGCCCGAAGTACCCTCCGACGTAGCCGCCACCCCCGCCGATGCCGCCAAAACCGCATCCGGACTTGCCTCCAAAGTGCTGCAAGCCGGTAAAGGCGAGGTCCATCCGACCGCCGCCGACACCGTCACCGTGCATTACTCCGGCTGGACTCCTGACGGAAAAATGTTCGACAGTTCCGTCAAACGCGGTGAACCCACCAGTTTTCCACTCAATGGCGTCATCAAAGGCTGGACCGAAGGCGTCCAACTGATGGTCGAGGGCGAGAAGCGTCGCTTCTGGATCCCCGCCGACCTCGCCTACGGTGAGAATCCTGGCGGTGGCCGTCCCGGCGGACAGCTCGTTTTCGATGTCGAATTGATTTCCATCAAGCAAGCGCCCAAGCCTCCCGCAGACATCGCTGCCGCTCCAGCCGATGCGGAAAAATCCGCTTCCGGCCTTGCTTCCAAGGTCATCACGAAAGGCACTGGCGACACCCATCCCAAGGACGACGACACTGCCAAGCTCAATCTCTCACTCTGGAGCAGCGAGGGTCAACTCCTCCAAAGTACGGCCCAGCAGGGTGGCCCGGCGGACATTTCCTTAGGGGAACTCAGCATCGGCGGTCTCGCCGAGGGTATTAAGCTGATGGTGGCTGGCGAAAAGCGCCAACTTTGGATCCCTGCGAAGCTCGCATTCGGCGAAAACCCACCCCCCGGCGCTCCCACTGGCGGCTTAGTGGTGGAAGCAGAATTGGTCTCCATCAAAGCAGGCACCCCAGCTCCCGCCGCACCTGCCGATGTCGCAGCGGCTCCCGCCGATGCGGAAAAGACCGCCTCGGGACTTGTTTCCAAGGTCATCACGAAGGGCACCGGCAGCACCCACCCGAAGTCCACCGAGACAGTCACGGTCCACTACTCTGGCTGGACTCCGGACGGCAAACTGTTCGATAGCTCCGTGAAACGCGGTGAACCCACCAGTTTCCCACTCGATGGCGTCATCAAGGGTTGGACCGAAGGCGTTCAGCTTATGGTCGAAGGCGAGAAGCGCCGCTTTTGGATCCCTGCGGATCTTGCCTACGGCGAAAATCCCGGCGGTGGCCGCCCCGGCGGTCTGCTGGTATTCGACGTCGAGTTGATCAAAATCGGCAAATGATCCCAGTTGCCCAAAGGCTGCTGGCCGCGACGATGTTGCTGGGGATTTCCTCGTGCATTCAGCCGGTCCACCAGCACATGACGGATCCGCCACCCTCGGAAACGAACAAGGCGCCTGCCGCTCCCAAAAAGCCGGTGCGCATGAACGGCCGAGGCAAGATCACGTCCATCTCGATGGAGGATCTTTTCTCGCTCCAGCAATCTGACAAGGCGTTGATCTTTGATGCCCGGCCGGCGTTTTTCTATCATCTTGGCCATGTTCCGGGGGCGATCAGCATGCCTAAATCGAACTGCGACGCGGAGATCGTGAAGCGTGAGGGGCAAATCAAAAGCGCCCTCGCCGCCGGTAAGACTGTCGTCGTCTATTGCACCAGTTTCACCTGTCCAGACGCCCGCAGCGTGGCCATCCATCTCGCCGATTTCGGCTACTCCTCATCCACCATGCCCGGTGGTTGGGATGCTTGGAAAGAAAGCGGCCTGCCTACTGAATAACCAATCACTGCCTACTCGAACCGTTCCCATGTCTTCCTTTTCCAATGTTACCGTCGATGCCAAAGCCAACGTCTATTTCGACGGCCGTGTCGTTTCCCACACCGTGCACTTCGCCGACGGCACTAAAAAAACTCTCGGCCTGATCTATCCGGGTAAGTTCCACTTTGGCACCGCGGCGCCGGAGCGGATGGAGATCATCGCCGGTTCCTGCGAGGTCATCCTGGACGGCACTACCGAAACGATCCTCATCGAGGCAGGCACCGCATTCGACGTCGCCGGCAACAACGGTTTCACCATCAAGGTGATCGACGGCATCTGCGAGTATATCTGCTCGTTCCTTCCCGCCTGATGCGTGGTCCCGGTCGCTTGGGAGCACTGGCCTTGTCGGTGATGGCAACGGCCTTGGTCACCTCGTGCGGCATCCGGCTTCCAGACGCGCCGATTCCGACCTATCGGGCAGAAGTGGTGAAGAAACCGTTCCAACCGGCACCCGGAGCCAAAGAACCGGACGTGCTGGTGTGGTTGATCTCGGACAAGTTGCACACCGGCATGGTGTTCCCGTATGATTGGCTGTTAGAGTCTGGTTTTGTGCCGCCAAAGGATTTTGGAAATCCGAAATACGTCACCCTGAGCTGGGGCGATCGCACTGCCTACATGGAAAAAGGCCTACATAGCCCGGGGAAATTCTTCCGCGCTCTTTTCATTCCGACCCCATCGGTGATGGAACTGATCCCCGCGAATTGGAATGTCACCGAGGTCTGCAGCTATCAGCGGGTCTGGCGCAAATTGGTCGCCCGTGAACACGGCAAGGACCTTGTCGCATTCCTCAACGACTGCAGCGTCCGAGGCTCCGATGGCAGACCCGTCGTTTGCGGCACCTCAAGCTGGGGCGGCGGAATTTTGTTAGAATCCCGCCACGTCTATTTCTTCCCGCGCATGTGCAACACTTGGACCAGCCAAGCCATTGAATCGCTGGGAGGAGAAATCAATCCGTGGCGGGCGATCACCGCCGACGGGCTCATCCGGCAGGCCGAGCGCCCACCAAACGATTTCGAACAGATCTGGTGGGGCGGCGGGAATGACTACGTGGACTTCAACAAACAGAATTCTACCAAGAAACCTTAGTCTGGCCTGCACTCCAGAGTGCTGACTTCATTCCGCCAGTTCGCTCTCCCTCTACAAGCAACTCCCACAGCTGGGTGATCCGCGCCCCGGGAATCAATGCAGATGCCCGATGAACTGTTGGAAGGTTTCCTGCTGAAGTCCATCTAACACATTTTGGTGGATTTCTGCGAAGGTATCGTGCAGCGGACAATGCGGGCCAACGCCGCACCAGTTCGGCCCGAAAGGGCACATCACCTTTTCCTGCGGGTCTTCGAAAACCTTCACCACATCCAGCAATGTGATCTCTGAGGCGGGACGAGCGAGCTGATAACCGCCTGCCGGCCCAGGCTTACCCTCCACCAGCCCGGCGGCGGAAAGCAGAGTGAGAATCTTTGCGACAAGTATCTTCGAAAGCTGCCGGTCCTCCGCGATCTCGGCACTGCCGGCCAATCGCTTTTCCGGTGAAACCGCCGCCAGATAACTCATGGCGGCGATCCCTGCTTGGGCAAGTTTGCTATAAGTAAACATGGCACTTTATGGCTGGGGCTGAGCTTTCGCGGACATTAACGACTCCCGTCATCCACCCGGAGTAGAATCAACTCCGGGTGGCAGCTCCATCTACGAAAATATCTTCCAACCTGACTCATTTCAAAAGGACCACAGGACCGGTGTCGAGGAAATGTTCACTTGAGGTGACGAAGTACCAGGAATCCACAATCGACTCGTCTCACCACGGCGACGAGCCACCCGATCCACCCGCTGAATCTATTCACGAATTCTTTTTCGCTATTCTGCTTCTCTTTCGAAAAACAATTGGCATACTTCGATTGTCCCGCCAATGAAAACCACACTTCTACTCGCCACCATCACGGTCACAGCTCTGCACGCCGGCACTCCGTCCCCTGTCACCGTCGAACCCGTATCTGTACCAGAATGGCTCGTCCCGACTCTCGACGCCAGGCTTCGCTATGAGTTCTCGAACGTCGATGGTTTCGACGACTCGAACGCGCTCACCCTCCGCGCCCGCCCCGGTCTCAAGACCGCCGAATGGTACGGTTTCGCCGCCCTTGCCGAGGGTGAGTTCACCGGCGCTCTCGTCGATGATTATAACGGTGGTGCTCCCGGCACGCATCCCTTCAAACCTGCGAACTCCGTCGTCGCCGACCCGCAAAATGCCGAACTCAACCAGGCATTTATCAAGTATCGCGGCTACGACACTACCGTCATCGCCGGCCGCCAGCGCATCATCTACAACAATGCCGCCTTCATTGGGAATTCCGGCTGGCGTCAGAACGAGCAGACCTTCGACGCTGCTTCTGTCGGCTACGAAGCCGAGTGCGGTTTCAAAGTCAGCTATGCTTGGGTCGATCAGGTAAACCGCATCTACGGCGAGCAGGCAGATGGAGTGTTTTCCTCCGTGGACGCCAACGTTCACCTCATCAACGCCAGCTACTCCGGATTCGAAAATGTCACTCTAGGGAGTTATGTCTATCTGATGTCTTTTCAAGACACTGCCGTCACCGGTTGGGACAACGACACTTACGGAGTCTTCATCGATACGCCGCTCGGTGGCATCAAGACCCATGCGGAGTTCGCTTTCCAAACCGAGGCCGGTCCGCTCAACGACAAGGAGTCGCTCTATTTCCACATCAATGCGTCCAAGGACATTCAGGGCTTTACCCTCATGGGTGGCGTCGAGCAGCTCGACAACGGTTTCCAGACGCCGCTCGCCACGCTGCACACGATGAACGGCCTCGCCGACACCACCGACGGACTGCGCGCGGCGGGCACCACCGGCGGCCTCACCGACAGCTATATTTCCTTCACCGCCCCGTTGCCCTGGGAGTTGAAATGGACCAACGTCGCGCACTTTTTCGGCGACAATAGCATAGGCAGTCAGTTCGGATTAGGATGGGATTCCCTACTGGTGAAGAAATTCAACGATCACTTCAGCGCCACCGCCATGCTGGGCTATTTTGATTCCAACGACGCCCGCTACCTTTCCGCTACCAAGGCGACCTTCGAGATCGACTGCACGTTTTGATGAACCATTCAGCCCCCGACAAACCCGACATCCTCGGCCGTTCAGACTTGGTGAAATTGGTGGACGCCTTCTACACCAAGGTCCGCGCCGATAAACCGTTAGGCCATGTCTTCGACGGCGTAGCGAAGGTCGATTGGTCAACCCATCTTCCCAAGCTCTACGATTTCTGGGACACCGTGTTGTTCCGCGCCGGCACCTTCCGTGGAGATCCCATTGGCGCACACGCAAAACTGCTGGAGCAAACCGACCTGTCTTGGCCGCTGTTCGAGCGTTGGCTCGACCTTTTCAGGGAAACAGTGAATGAATTTTTCTCTGGCGAAAATGCTGGCCACATCATCCGTTGCGCCGAGGACATGGCCCGTGTCGTCCACTCGAAGATCCACCAGATCCCTAACCCGAGTTTCGATCCCGCACGGCTCACGCCGGAGCAAAAGGCTCGTTACGCGAGCTACAGGGAACCACACCCGCAACAGCCATGAGCTTTCCGCGTTGCAAGCATGCGAAAAAGAAGCGCGCTTTCATCAATCCCTTGCTCTGGCTCGGCAGCGAACCGTTCCG
>JBBQDJ010000260.1:0-5979 GCA_038319595.1 Verrucomicrobiales bacterium | reverse complement strand
CGTGGAGGCCGTGCCTCTATATTTCAATGAAGACGGCTCCTATAAGGGATATGGAGAAGGCTACCCGACCACAAGGAATCTGGGTAAGAACGAAGTCATCCGCGAGTGGAAGCGGGCGATGCTGCCCGAGCGCGTGGTGATGATAGGTGATGGAATCTCGGATTTGGAGACCAAAGCAGATGTTGATGTGTTCATCGGCTTTGGAGGAGTGATCGCCCGGCCGAAGGTGAAGGAAGGGTGTGACTATTGGTTCACTGACATGAATCAAAGGTCTGAACTCCTCGCTACGATGTCAGGGGGGTGAATGAGCCGTGACATGTCATGCAAATCGAGTTTGATGAATTTTGCTTGCTAGCGGGTTCACGAGTTATAGGTTGTCCCCGTCATGAGTACCACTACTAAGAAAAAGTCCACCAAGGGAGTTCGTTATACCGATGCACAGAAGAAAGAAGTCATCGACTTCGCTGTGGCATACAACACAGCGAATGGTCGCGGTGGCCAGTCCAAGGCTGCGACGAAATTCGGAATTTCACAACTGACGGTCGCCACTTGGTTGAAGGGGTCCGGAGCACCGAAAGCCGCGAAGGCGGTGAAAGCACCGAAAGCACCGAAAGCACCAAAGGCACCGAAGGCGCCGAAGGCCAAATCAGGCAAGAGCAAGGCCGGCACCCGTTATACCGACGAGCAGAAGAAGGAAGTCGTTGATTTCACTGTCTCCTACAATGAAGCAAACGGCCGTGGCGGCCAAAGCAAGGCGGCTGCCAAATTCAATGTCTCGCCACTGACCGTGATGGCCTGGTTGAAGGCCGCTGGTGTCACAGGCGCCTCGAAAAAGGCTGCTGGCAAGGTCGCTAAGGCTCCTAAGGCCGCGAAAGCTCCTAAGGCTCCGAAGGCAGCAACGGCAGCAACGGCACCGAAGGTTTCCGAGTCCGGCAGTTTCGACGCCAAGCTGGTTGCGCTACTCGCTCTCAGCAAGGAAATCACCAAGGCCGAAGCGGAGCTTGCCAAGCTCGTCGCCAAGTTCAATGCCGCCAAGGCGTCGCTCTGAAAAGTCTAACGAAATTTAAATCCAAAGCCGCTTCCCGGAAGGGGGGCGGCTTTTCCTTTTACCAGACGAGGCCGGTGGTCACTTCTTTCCAGAGCATCCGTTCGCCTTCGAACACGAAGTTGCCGATGAATGTCTGCCCTTCAATGACCAGCGGCAGCCAGTGCCGATCGTCCTCCCACATCCGGTGATAGGGAATCGCATCCAGTGCGGTCCACGCTGGAACTGCCTCATCAGTCTCGGTGGGGACGCCGCTGAAATCATCCGCCCGGTAAACATGACAGAGGATGTCCGGACAGTCGGACATCGAGAAACGCAGCTCGCCGAGTTTCACCGGCGCGTGGGGTGTCACGAGCAGTTCCTCCTGGGTTTCGCGGATCACCGCTTCGAGTGCCGTTTCACCGGGCTCGATTTTTCCCCCAGGTCCGTTGATCTTACCCGCGCCGAGGCCGCGCTTTTTCTCGATGAGTAGGATGTTTCCTTCCTTGATGACGAACATCAGGGTCGCAAGCATCTCACCTTGCCACGTCGTCCAATCGATGGGCGATTCGGACATCATGCGCTGGCTTCCGCGTAGGCTTCCACCGAGTCGCAGGTGCAAACGAGGTTGCGGTCACCGTGGACATTGTCGATGCGGCCGACGGAAGGCCAGAACTTGTGCTGACGCAGATAGGGCAGGGGAAAGGCGGCCTGCTCGCGGCTGTAAGAGTGCGGCCAATCGTTGCCACAAACGGTCTCACAGGGATGCGGCGCGTGTTTGAGCGGATTGTCGTTCGCGTCCGACTCTCCGCTGATGACGGCTGAAATTTCGCCGTGCACCGAAATCATTGCATCGCAGAAGCGATCGAGCTCGGCTTTGGATTCGGACTCGGTGGGCTCGATCATCAGCGTGCCGCCGACGGGCCAGCTCATGGTGGGCGCGTGGAAACCATAGTCCATCAGGCGCTTCGCCACATCCTCCACCGTGATGCCGCTTTGATCCGATAGAGGACGCACGTCGATGATGCATTCGTGGGCGACACGGCCTTCATTGCCGGTGTAGAGGATGGGGAAAAATGGTTCGAGCCGCTTGGCGATGTAGTTGGCGTTGAGGATCGCAACTTCGGTGGCTTCGGTCAGACCGTCAGGACCCATCATCGCAATATACATCCATGAAATGGTGTTGATCGAAGCGCTTCCCCAAGGTGCGGAACAGACGGCGCCTTCCTTGGAGTCGAGGTCGCGGTGTCCGGGAAGATAGGGAAGCAGTTGCTTCGCTACGCCGATGGGGCCGACACCGGGGCCGCCGCCACCGTGAGGGATGCAGAAGGTTTTGTGGAGATTCAAATGGCAAACGTCCGCACCGATGAGGCCGGGTGAGGTTAGGCCGACCTGTGCGTTCATGTTCGCGCCGTCCATGTAAACTTGGCCACCGGCGTCGTGGATGATTTCACAAATCGAGCGGATGGTTTCCTCGAACACGCCGTGCGTGGAAGGATAGGTCACCATCAGTGCTGCGAGATTTTCACGGTGTTCCTCGGTGCGGGCCGCGAGATCCGCGACGTCGATGTTTCCATCCGCATCGCATTTCACGCCGATGACTTTCATCCCGACCATGACTGCGGACGCAGGATTCGTGCCGTGGGCCGAGACGGGGATCAGGCAGATATTGCGGTGCGAGTCACCACGGGCATGGTGGTAGCGGCGGATCGCTAACAGACCGGCGTATTCACCCTGCGAGCCCGCATTCGGCTGGAGTGAGACGCCTGCGAAGCCCGTGACTTCGGCCAGCCAGCCTTCAAGCATGACGAGCATTTCCCGATAGCCCTGGCTCTGGTCGGCGGGCACGAACGGATGGAGCGAGCCAACCTCAGGCCAGCTCATCGGAATCATTTCCGATGTGGCGTTGAGCTTCATCGTGCAAGAACCGAGGGCGATCATGGACTCGTTCAGCGCGAGATCCTTGGACTCCAGCCGCTTCAGGTAGCGGAGCATGTCCGTTTCCGAATGATAGCTGTTGAAGACTTTTTGAGTGAGGAATGCCGTGCCACGGGCGTGAGTCTCATGCCATGCCACTCCGGAAACTACCCGGTCGCCCGCTTTTACTCCGAAGGCGGCGGCGATCTTTGTGACGTCATCGCGGGTTGCGGTTTCATCCAATGAAATGCCGATGTGATCCGCATCGATGCGCCGGAGATTGATACCGGACGTGGCGGCGGCTGATAGAACGGCGTCGGCCTTGCCCGCGACTTTGGCGACGAGCGTGTCGAAGAATGGACCGTCCTCGATGATGATCCCGCCTGCGGCAAGGGTTGTTTTGAGCTCCGCGGTGAATGAGTGGACGGTGTGGGCGATGTGTTGCAGTCCGTCAGGTCCGTGATACACCGCATACATCGAGGCCATCACGGCGAGGAGCACCTGCGCGGTGCAGATGTTGGAAGTCGCCTTGTCACGGCGGATGTGCTGTTCGCGGGTTTGCAGGGAGAGACGGTAGCCGGGCTTGCCGCGCGAGTCGACGGAGACGCCGATGAGGCGGCCCGGCATCTTGCGCTTCAAGGCATCTGTGCAGGCCATGAACGCGGCGTGAGGTCCACCGAAACCCATCGGCACCCCGAAACGCTGGGAGTTTCCAACACAGATTTCTGCGCCGAATTCGCCGGGGGCCTTGAGAAGAGTTAGGGCGAGGAGATCCGCAGCGACAATGGTCACCGCACCTGCGGATTTTGCATCAGTGAAAAATTTCGTGAAATCATCGATGCGGCCGCGGGTGTCGGGATATTGGACGAGCACCGCGAATAGCCCTTCGCAGCCCGTAGGATCGAAGCTCTGCCAGTCACCGGTGATGACCTCGATGCCTAACGGTTCCGCACGGGTCACGACCACGTCGATGGTCTGCGGATGACAGCGGTCAGAAACGAAGATCGCACGTCCTTTTGGCTTTCCGGCGAGCGCGAGGCTCATCGCTTCGGCAGCGGCGGTGCCTTCGTCGAGCAGCGAGGCGTTAGAAACATCCAGACCGGTTAGGTCGGTGATCATCGTCTGGAAATTTAGCAAGGCTTCGAGGCGGCCCTGTGCGATTTCCGCCTGATAGGGCGTGTAGGCGGTGTACCAGCCGGGATTCTCCAGGATGTTGCGCTGGATCACGCCGGGCGTATGAGTGCCGGAATAGCCTTGGCCGATGAACGACTTGAGCACCTTGTTGTTCCACATGACCGATTTCAGCCAGGCGAGCGCGTCGTGCTCGGATTTCGCCTCTGGCAAACTGAGTGCCGTGTCCATCCGGATGCCGGAGGGCACTGCCGCGTCAATCAGTGCTGGAAGCGAAGGATAGCCGGTGATCGTGAGCATTTCGTCGCGATCTGAGCCAATAGGACCTAGATGGCGGCTGCGGAAATCAAGTCGGGCGGGCATGGTGGTGATGGAAGTTGGATGATGGGAGGAACCAGTCGGAACGCCCTTTCCATAGTGGAAAATGAACGACGCGCAACCCCAGCGCGCTGGATTGGGGAGAATTTCCGGCTGCGCCTAGGATTTGCCCGACGTCGCCAGCCTCGCTGCACCCTGCTTTGCCCACGTCTGGAGGGATTTCCGGGATTCGGCAATTCTCGTCCAGAGATCCGGCACGAAATTTACGGTGAAGCCGTGTTCCCCGAGCCAGTTTGAAAGCGTCGCCAGGTCGTTCTCGTCGCCGAGCACCTCGGTGAGTTCCGCCATGGTGGGATCGTATGTGATGGTGCCTTCGGGCAGAAAACCCATTGCCCCGAGGTAGGCTTTGAGTGCCTTGCGGGCATCATGGTAGCGGTGCTCACCGCGGCGATCGAGCTTCCGGCAGCGTTTGACGATCTGTCGGCTGAGTTTTTCCATGCCGACTTCCATGCGTGGGGCGAGGGATTCCGCAGGAAGTTCCTGCAAGTGGTTCCGAGCCTTCGCGACGCGCTCCAAGCACCAGGATATCGTCTCGGCGGGCGGGCGGCGGGCGGCGGAATGGGTCTGTTGTTCGAGTAGCTGATAGATCGCGTTCGTCGTCGAGGCGTCGCCTTGCCATGCGAGTTTTCTCCAAGTGCTGAAACGTGAAACCGCATCGCGTGGACCGGAGAGCAAGCGTCCGATCACCTGGATTTCCTTGGCCGAGCTTTCTCCCAGACGGAATAGGGTGAAACCGCCGCGCAGGGATTTGCCGTGCTTGCGGATGGCATGGACTTCTTCGGCAACCCGGCCCTTCGAGTCGAGCAGGCCTTTCAGCAGCCGCTCCATCGTGTCACAACCGGTGATCAGTTGCTCGCTTGCAAATCGTGCGTCTGCTTCACCCAGTGGTTTCATTCGCCCGCATGAAAGAGCGAATCCTGCGACTTGTCAGTGACGATTTTGTGACAAATCTCCGCTGCACAAGCCGTCCATCCAGAAATTGAAGGATCACTCCACCGACTTCAAGCGGCTGAAAATCCAGACGCTGAAGACACTCACGCCGATGGCAAGCCAGCCGAGCCGATCGAAGTGCAACAACCTCCCGGCGGGCCCCTGCGCCACGATGTAGCTGCCCAAGGTCGCGGTGAGACCGGCTGCGAGGTCCCGCGAGCAGGCCACCAAGCTCATGTAGGCCCCGCGTCTCGCCGGTGGCACGGCTAGCGAGATCACCGCCTGGCCGGGGACGAAGCGGCCGTTCGCGCAGGAAAAGAAAAACGCCGCCATCAGCAATACCACCCAAAGCGGCTGTGGTCCGGACGCAGTGAGCAGGCGGATGACGACGCAGGCCACGACCACCAGCACGCAGTAAACTTGGAACCGTCCGTGGCGGTCCGCCAGCCTGCCGATCAATGGCCCAGTGAACACGGTCACCAGTCCACCCGTTAGATAAATGAGGAACAGGTTTTTTTCCGCTAGGCCGACATTTCCGACGAGATGCTGGGCGAGATAGGGGATCAGCGTGAAATGGCCGAGCACCATGGCCGACATCA
>JBBQDJ010000259.1:0-6020 GCA_038319595.1 Verrucomicrobiales bacterium | reverse complement strand
GTAGCCGTGCGTGTTAGCCCGGTGCTTTGCTTCCTTGTTGAAAATGGTGAAACTGCCTGTCGGGGTGGATGTGCCAGGAGCCCCTACTGAAACCGGCATGGCCATCAGGATTTCTGAGCCTTCCATCACATACGTGCGCTGCTTGCTGAGCGACACTTTGACCCGCACGTTGTTCGGATTGCTCGGGAGCTTGGTGGGGACATCATAAGCATGATAAGCCGAAAGGCTCCAGCCACCGGAGGACATGTTCGAGCAGGAAGTGAATAGCGCGCCAGTGGAAACCGCAGCGGCAAGGGTGAGGATGGTTTTGAAATTCATAGGGTCAAAGAATGTAGGCGAGGATTGCGATTGGTGAAAATTTTGCAAGTCCGGGTGTGACAAATCGGTCAGCGTAATTGTTCCCAGGAATCGACGCGATGACCGACAAACTCGACGGAAGCGACGCGATAGGGTACGTAGCCGATTTCCGGACCAAATCCGAAGCCGTAGCTGTTGCACGCGCCTCGTCCGTAGGGTCCTATTCCATCGTAGCCGTAGCCAAGCCCGCTCGCAGGGCCGGTGAAATAGACCGGCGCGTCCCGGACATAGTCCCAGCGTTCTGTGGACTTGGAGTCTTTGAATCCCTCGAAGCGCCGGGCCGGTGGCCCCCAGGCGAGTTCCACCGCATCGGCAGTCATGCCACGGGCGATCTTGCCCTTTTGGACGAGCTCCTGGGTTTTCTTGCTCAGGGTGCCGAATTTCTCCGGGCTCTTGGCGATCCTTGCCTGTGGCGTGGAGGGTGCACATGAGACTAAACAGGCGGCCGATATCAGAGCTGAAGCGATTTTTCTCACGGCGGGGAATCTAGGTGAATCCGACCGGCGTTGCAATGTGCCTTGGAGGGAATTTCAAGAACCTCGGAAACGGGCTTGCCAACCGTGAATCCGGCGCAGCAATCTTTCGGCGAACGCTGCCCCGATTTAAAATATGTCCGAACTTCTTGAAGATGATGATCTCACCGCCGCATTGAAAAAATGCCCGGAATGGGACTATGAAAAAAAAGCCATCACCCGCACCGTCGAGTTCGAGGAATTCATGGATGCGATCGATTTCGTGAATGACCTTGCTGAGATCGCCGAGGAGGCCCAGCACCACCCCGACATCACGATCAAGCACACCAAGGTGACACTGAAGCTTACCACCCACGATGCGGGTGGGGTGACCGAACTCGATGTCGAACTCGCGCAGCGGGTGGATAATCTGGTCGATTGATCCCGGCTAGCCGGTGTGATGAAAGCAGGGCCTCCCGCAGGGGGATCCTGCTTTTCCGTTTTCAGCGGGGCAGCATAAGTTCGTCTTCCTTGAAGCCTGTTAGCTTTTGTAGTCCTTTGAGCAAACTGCGCAGTGTGACGAAAAGGAATACGATGATAGGCACGCCGATGACGAGGAATCCCCAGCCGGTGACGCTGGCGATGATCGCGTTGTATTTTTCAAGCGCGTCGACTGCGGTGGCGTTGAAGCCACGAAAAAACCATTGGGCGAGACCGAGGTTCATCAGCGAGCTGAGGAAGAACGAGGTCGCGAACAAACGAGTGGCTCCTCCCAGAAGCCGGTCATATTCGGCTTGGCCGGAAATTTCCGCCACGCGGTTTTCGATCTTCGGGATATCAAAGATGGAGTCGGTGTAGAGAAACACCCGGATGAGTGGGGTCGCGGAGCGCTGAGAAGTGAGGATTGCGATGCCCAAAATGAGCGGGATCAGGGCTTCCTTGATGCCGAACAAGAATCCTGCGTTCGGTTTCACGGTGCCGTCTTGGTTCCACAGATAGACGGTTAGGCCGCCGGAGAGCAGCACGGAGGCCAGTCCGAGCGCGGAAAAGAAATTGCCCTTGCGGGTTTTGATGAAATGCCAGGCTCCGTATCCGAGCGGAAGGGCAAGAGCCAAAAACATCGCCTTCAGCGGACCGATGTGCCAGGGCTTGGCGATTTTCCCGAGTTTCTCCTGAATCGCAGGATCCTTGCTCAAGTAGCTGAGGATCAGCACCGGGATGATCACGTTGATCAGGATGTTGGCAAGGGGATGCTCCTGGGCGGTTTTTTTCTCGGTCATGTGGCTGGCCGCTAGATAAGCAGTCCGGGTGCGCGGTGGAAATGCGAAAAAATCACCGAGTGTTTCTTCCGGTGTGGAAGTTCTGAAAACTGCTAGCAATTCGCCATTTCCGGGGCCGTCCTTAGACAGGGGTCGAAGCGGGACCAAGAAAGCGCATCATTGGGATATCAGTCCTCATTTCCTGGCGTTCCGGTTGTCGAAAGAGCCTCCCGCACGAAGCTTATTTCTGGTCTTCACAATTCTCCAGCAAGATGGAGTTGTTTGGCTCACGATGATTTCCTCGAGTTTGGCCTGGAGGAGCTTTGGGAAGGATATTGCCCTCGATGGTTAGATTCGTGGTGGAAGTCACGTGAATGAGCGGCCATGGGGAGTCTTCGATGCGGTTGTTGAGGATGGAAATGTTGCGGAGCGCGCCGGCGGGAAGGATCTGGCGGTTGCCGCCACGGGCGTGAATCTGGATCGGGGTTTGCAGGCAGCCTTTGATGGTGTTGTCCCTGACCACCACATCGGAGGACATGCCGGCTTCCATCCACCAGAACTCCGGGGAAATCAGCACTGCGGCCATGCGGCTGTTAGTAATCCGGTTGCCGCTGACCTCGCCCTTGCTGGCCTTGATGAGAATACCGCGCGAACGGTTGTCGCCGAAGTCGCAGTCTTTGACGGCGAAGCCCTGGCCGAGCCGCAGCGGACAGCACACGGCGGAACCGGGCGCGAGTGAAACTTCGCGATCCAGTGTGAGCGTGTAGAGAACGGCTTCTTCTCCGAGCAACCCGGTGCGCACGCGTTCGTCCATGCGGAGTTTGCGGATGATTGCTTTTTCCTCCTCGGTGATCGGCGCGGGATCCAGTCGCCTCTGCACGACTTTGGCGTCGGGCGGACGCTGACCGGAATAAGGCATGAACTCCACGGGATCGCCCACCTTGATGGTGTTCGTTTTATCGATCATCGCGATGCGCACCTCACGACCGCTGCTGCCGATGACGTAGTGGTATCTGCCGTTGATATTCACACAGTCGTCGCCCATGAAGCGGGCGGTGCAGGAGATGATGGCCGGACCCTTGAGGGCATCCTTGCTGTGAAACGCGTCGGCATTGAGCGAACGCATGCGCGGCAGGGCGCGTTCGATGGGATCGTTCTCGGGAGCGCGCCGATCGACGATGCAGCGCAGATAGGTGGAGCCATCGCAGTCGCGCTCGAGAAAGCCAAACGATGGCGAGGCGAACAAGGTGATGTCCTCGAAGCGCATGCCTTTGCAGCTCTGCAACTCGATGGCGTGTGGCGAGCCCGGCTTACCGAAACGGTTTTTCGCCACCAGGATGTCGCCGATTTGTTCGGTGTCTTCATTGGGGTCGAAGCGGTATCCTTGGTCCTTGCTGACACGATGGCGGTGATTACCGAGCGATTTGATTTCGTCGTTCCAGCGGGCATCTCCCCGACGCAGGGTGCCGGACGCCGGATCGTAAATCTGGATGTGGTCACCCAGCCCGTTTTCCGGATACCCACGGGCCACTTCGAAATCGATCCAGCTCTTGTTCGGGGCCATGGCGATGATCTTGCCTTGGGTGAAGGGCAAGGGATCGTAGTCCACGGTCAGCCCGCGGATGGAGACGTTCGAGCAATTTTCGAACAACAAGGCGCGGACGGTTGAGGTGCAAACCAGCTCGACGTTTTCGGCGATGATTTCCACATCCGAGAGCTTGGAGAAAACCAGATGGCTGCCGCGATCCGCCTGCACGCGATAGCGGCCCGGGGGGATGACGATGCGCTTGTTTCCTGCGGCGAGTTCGGCATCGATCAAAGCGCGGAGATTCTCCGTGCGTTCGGTTAGTGGGGCTGTGGTTGGGTTGTTTTCCTTTCCCTTGCGGCATCCTGTTAGGGCCGAGGCGAACATCGCTGTGAAGATAGCGATTAGGCGGAGAAAGGGGATGGAATTTAGCTGCCTCATGGTCGAGATGGAATGGATTCAATCGCCAACATCCTCTAGCGGTGCCGGCTCATAATCGGTGGGATTGACCCAGCCGGTGTCCACCTTTTCGCCTCTAAGATAGCGTTCGTAAAGCCCGCGCTCCGCGCCTGCATAGGGGTAGTTGTCGAAGATGTCCCCCTGGCCGGACATGCGCGGGTCTGACTGTTGCTTGAGCTTGGCGAGAAGCTGTGCGTTCAGTGCGGCGCGGCGCTCCTGCTGCGCTGGTTTGGCGGCGAGGTTGTTCACGCAGTCCGGGTCGTTCTTCAGATCGAACAGCTCCTCGGCCGGGTGCTTGCCGAAGCACAGCAGCCAATGCGGATTGTTGGGCTTGGCGCGGTTGGCTGTTAGGATTTCGGTTTTGGTCGGGCTGCCGTCGGTATTGAGGTAGCCGGTTTCCGGGTTGCCAGATGGCCAACGGTCGGGGGTGAAGTTTCGTGAGTAGAGCCATCCATCCTTGATGATGCTGCGGATCGGGTAGCCTTGGTCATGCGGGCGGCCGACATCGTGCCGCTCTTGGCCGAGGATGAGGTGGTCGCGTCCCGGCTGGATCGCCTCAGGTTGGCCGGAGGTGAACACGTCGCTGAGGCTGATGCCGGAGCTGGGTGCCATGCTGGATTGATCCCACGCGATGCCTGCGGCTTCAAGGAAGGTGGGAGCGAGATCGATGAAGCTGATGTAGTCCCGGACGACGCGGCCGGATTGCTTGATTCCGTTTTTCCACATCACCGCGAAGGGCAGGTGATTGGCGGCTTCGTACAGGTTGCCCTTCTCGCGGGGGAAGGGGCGCCCGTTGTCGGAGGTGACGACGATGAGGGTGTTGTCGAGCTGGCCGCGTTTTTCGAGTTCATCGATGGCCCGCGCGAGGTGGCTGTCGAAATGCTCGACTTCCAGTGCATAGTCTAACAAATCATTGCGGACGACGGCTGAGTCCGGCCAATAGGAGGGGACGCGTTCGATGTCGCCGGTTTGTTTTCCGCCCTTGGCCACGCCGCTGCCGTTTTCGTAGTCGCGATGGGGTTCGCGAACGCCCATCCAGAAGCACCACGGCGCGTCCTTGGGAGCGGCTTCGAGGAAGTCCTTGAAATTCGCGGCATAGTCATTGGCATCGATGCCGGTGGTCGCACGCGGCGCCTTGCGTTTTTGAAATTCCTTGCCGGTCAGGGGACGGGGTTTGCCCTCTGCATCAAGGGCGGTGCCGGGTGCCCAGCCTTTTCCCGTTAGGCCCACGAAGTAGCCGTGCTTGCCGAGCACCTCAGGATAGGTGACGAATTCCAGAGGGAAAAATCCGCCGTGATTGCCGGCTTCCTTGAGCTGCCATGAATTGCGCCCGGTTAGAATGCTCGCCCTCGACGGGGCGCATTTGGCGTTGGGCGTGTAGGCGTTGTCGAAGCGCAACCCTTCGCGTGCCACCCGGTCAAAGGCGGGGGTTTTGATCCATGTGCGTCCGTATGCGCCGGCATCACCGCAGCCCCAATCGTCGGCAAGGACGAGGAGGATGTTAGGGCGCTTGGTGTCCGCGGCAATTGATGCGGAGGGGAAGGCGGCCACGGCGAGGGCGATCCAGGACAGGAGGGTTTTCATATGCAGATAATTTCGCCTTTATCCCTCTACGCCGGCACCTTACCGCTTCGCCGCCGGGCTGCCGCCTTGGGCGATGATTTTTTCTAGCAGCTCCTTCATTTCAAGGACGCGTTGCGGATGGTCTAAGGCGACGTTCGTGGTTTCGCTGGGGTCGTCTGCGAGATTCACGAGAAACGGCTTTTTCCCCTCCTCGGTCAGCGGCGTGCTATTGGATTTGTTCGCGTCTTTGAAACTGGGACGGGCCCCGCCTTCGGTGATCAATTTCCATTGGCCCTCCCGGATGGCGAGGGGGACTTTTCCCGCAACCCCACCCACATGGGCCACAAACGTTTCGCGTCCCGGCGTGTCGTGCGACTGTCCGAGCAAGGCGGGCAGGACGTTGCA
>JBBQDJ010000258.1:0-6027 GCA_038319595.1 Verrucomicrobiales bacterium | reverse complement strand
AAATGCGATCGGCGTGTTTCCTCATGATCGTTAGAAATCGCCGGGCCATCTCCGGTTCCTCGATCATGTCATCGTCTAGCAGATTCTCAAGATAGCCGTTGATGATGGCGAGCGGTGTCCGCAGCTCGTGGGAGGCATTCGCCACAAAGTCCTTGCGGACCTGCTCCAACTGGTGCTCCGCCGTGACGTCGCGGATGATGACCCGTGTTGTTGTCATGCGGCCGGGAGTTGATAGTTGTGCGGCATCGATGATCCACGCGTTGACACCGCGGTTTTCGAGATCGCCTCGCGGTGAGGTCTGTTGGGGAAGTACGACCCTTGATTGAACCGGTTCGCCGGTGGCAAGGCAGCGGAGCAGCGCGTCCGCCAGCCGAGGATCGAGGAACGCTTCACTAACTGGCCGGTTGACGAGTTCACGGTTTCCAAAAAGAGAACGGGCGGCCTCGTTAGCGAACAGGATGCTGGCATTGGAGTCAACGAGCAGGAACGCGTCACCGAGGGCGTCGAGAAGCCGATTGCGCTCTTCGCGCGCTTGTTGGAGGTCATTCTCGAGACGGAGTTTCCAGGCATTGACTTCGGCTTGCGATTGCTTGCGAGTTCCACGGTTGCGGTAGGCGAGGATGGCCAGTGCGGCGAGGGCCGAGACGGTGGCGAAGATGGAAATTTCGGTGGTCATGCGTGCGCTTTCGCCACGCAGTATCCGACTCCCCGGACGGTTTCAACCAATGAACCATGTGGCCCCAGCTTTTGTCTGAGGCGTTTCATGTGGGTATCAAGCGTGCGGCTGTGGGTGGAATCACTGTAACCCCAGACCATGCGCAGGAGATCGTTCCTGTCCTGCGGCTTGCCGGAGCGCTCGCAGAGAAATAGGAGCAACTTGAATTCTGTGGCAGTGAGCTCGGCGGGCTCGCTGTCGAGATAGAATTTCAGCGAGTTTTTGTCGAAGCGGAAGGGACCGTAGGTGAAATCCACCGGGCCTGGAGCGGACTCCGAGCGCTTGAGGATCGCCTGGACGCGCAGCATGAGTTCTTTCGGGCTGAAGGGCTTGGTCAGGTAGTCATCCGCGCCGGCCTCCAGTCCTTGGATCCGGTCTTCGGTTTGCGCTCTGGCGGTCAGCATGATCACCGGAGTGTTGACCGTGCGGGGGTCCCGTCGCAGTTCGCGGAAAACGGAGTAGCCGTCACGCCCGGGAAGCATCAGGTCCAGCAGGATGAGATCCGGCCGCTCGCGCAGCGCCAGTTCGGTTCCCTCCACGCCGTCATGGGCCTTGATGATTTCATAGCCCGCGCGCAAGAGGTTGAAGCCAATCAGGTCAGCGATGTCGCGCTCGTCCTCGACAATCAGAATTCGGTGCATTTCGATGACAATCTAGTGAGGTTGTCTGCATCCGACGAATGCGGCGAGTGTGACGATTTGGTCACAGAAGATCTTTGCCAATGTAGCTGCCGGCTTGGGTGGTGCGGGCGATGCCGATTTTTACCCCCGCTTCGATCGAAGTGTTGACACCGGTGCGGACGCCATCGCCAAGGACCGCACCCAATTTGGTCCGCCCGGTATTCACGGGCTTACCGCGGATCATGGAAACATGGTGACGTCCATCATGACGGTGGTTTTCCGTGCAGGTTCCGGCACCGAGGGTGACGTGGGTGCCGATGATGGAGTCGCCAACATAGCATTGGCGCGAGATGTAGCTGTTGTTGTAAATGATCGAGTTTTTCACCTCGGCTCCATTCCCGACGAAGCAGTTCGCGCCGATGCTGGTGGCACCGCGAATGTAAGCGTTTGGCCCAATCTGGCTGTTCGGCCCGATGACAACCGGCCCTTCGATCACCGTACCCGGCAGGATTTTCGAACCATTTCCCAGTCGGACGCACCCCGACAAGGAAGCGAGAGGGCTGACCTCGCCCAAGAGTGAGGATTCGTCCATCAACGCAAGGACCTCTTCGTTCATCCGCAACAGGTCCCAAGGATAGAGCACCGGGAAGCAATCCGCCTCAGTGACAATCTTTTCTTCGCAATCGCTGGCGGACTCACAACCTTTCCAAGCGAGAGTGTTTCCGTCCGTGTTGAGTAGGCAGGCAGATTTCGGCGTTCTCCCCAGCAGCAGCAGCGCGCCCAGTTCGATCCAGTTGTCCAAGGGGATTCTGATCGTCCGCTCGCACGCATCTTTTGGCTCCACGAGCTGAAGTCCCGCGCGGCGGAGTTCGGCGGAGAGCAATTCCCTCATCGGCAAATTGGCAATCAGGCAGGCACCGAGATCCCTATTGGAAGTAATTGGCGCGCAGAGCTCTGGATGGCGAGGAGGTAAAAGGGTTGCCTGCATGGATTGGATTTATTCGATCACGATCCCACCGGGGATACACGAAAATTATCCCTCTTTTCCTGAAAATATCGACCGGTGGGTTGAATGCCAAGCGGGGTGCCGTTCGGCGCTGAAATTCTTATCCAGCGTGCTTGGCATGCCACTCGGCATAGATCTTTGGTGAAATCTCAGAGGGCTTGATTTCCGAGCGTCCGCCCCAGAAGACGTTGGTATAGGAAACAGGGATCCCGACTGCGGCAAGGTGCCTGTCGATCGCTGCTTTATGCTCAAGAACGCGGGGTTTCTCGGTCCCGTGGACGACGCCCATGACGTTGACATTGCCAAACTGCGGACCGCCCTCGCGCCAATACGCGTGGGTCATGCAGAAATGACGACCGACTTCGCCGCCAGCTTCCATTTCGCGGCCTTTGGGCACCGCCCAATGGAACAGGCCGTTGAAGCGGGTGACGCGCTCGCCGGTGGCGGAGGGTTTTACGTGTTCGAGAAAGGTGGAGAAACGGCCGATGACTTTTTTCGCGTTCAACGTTTCGGCGACCTCGCAGAAACGGTCAAGCGTGACACCCGCGATTTCGGCGCGCTGGTCCCACGGATTTTCACGGATTTCCTCGAGCGTGAGCTCCTCTTTCAAGGCTAACAAAACATTCCATTCTTCGTCAGTTAGGTCGACTGCGGTGGTCGTCATCATCACCGCTGGCTCGTCCGCCATGTCGCCGGGTTCCAACGCCTTGCGGCGGGTGTGGCCTACGCCGAGCGCGAAAACGCCGTTTGCAGGCATCAGTAGATATTCGGTAGCCCCTGTTAGACGGAGCAGGGCGGTGGCGTGGAAATCCAGCGACTCTCCGACCGGCACTTTCAGCGTGGTCCAGAGCCGGTAGCCGCCGCCGGACACTTCGGCATCGGTGGAGCGGATCACCACGTGTCCCGAGAAGGGATCCTCCTTGGCCATGAAATCAAACGCATCGTTGAGTTTTTCCTCCGGCACTCTCCACGCCACCAGGGCTCCGTGCGCAAGTTTCGTCGAGAGCAAGGTCTGCCGCACTCGGCGCACGATCCCTGCCTCGACCATCGCGCGGATCCGCTCGATCACTGTTTCCAGCGGTACCCCCGATTGCTCAGCGATCACATGGAACGGATGACGCTGGAAACCGGCGACCAGGTCTTCGGAAATGGCGAGAATCTGTGCGTTGACGGGATCGGTATGTTCGACGGGAATGGTGGAGTTCATGAGTGAAAAATGGCTGAAATGGGGCGGATGTGCGCCGCTGATCTTGCCGGATACTGTGCGGATCATGCCGAAGTTTCGCGGGCGAGTTGCCTGAGATAATCCATGGCGGCCTCCCGATCAAGGATTCGTCCTTCGAGTTGCTCGGTTTCGACGCTATCGAGGATTTCCTTGAATCTTGGCCCCGGTTGAAGCCCGAGCTTGATCAAGTCCCGCCCGGAAACCAGCGGGGGCGGGATCAGGGGTTCCTTTGCGAACTCCTCAGCCTTCGTTTGCAGAAATTCATAATTGTCCGTAAAGCCGTTTGACGACATGCAGTCCACGCGATGCAACTTCATCTCCTCCGCGAAGGTCGGCTCCGCCATGAAGCGCTTCAGCTTGGCAGTCCGCATTTGTTGCACGTTCATGAATTGCATATGCCGCGCCACCATCGGCACCACCGCCGCGATTACGTCGTTCGGGTAGCGCAGGCGACGCAGGATCTCGTCTGCCATCGTCGCGCCCATCGCATCGTGGCCGTTGAAACGGATCCGGTCTTCGAAAGTCTGGCAGGGTGGCTTGGCAATGTCGTGCAACAGCACCGCGAGGCAGAGCTCCAGTGGCGCATCATTACCTAACATTTCCAGCATGATGCAGGTGTGCGTGTAGACATCGCCCTCGGGATGCCATTCCGGTGGTTGTTCGCAGCCGATGGTCTTCAAAAACTCCGGCACCACCTGCTCCATCAAGCCCGTTTCCACCAGCAGCTCGATGCCGGTGCGGCGGCGTGGCGAGGTCAGGATCTTTGAAAACTCATCGCGGATTCGTTCGGTGGAAATTCGATCTAACAAATGAGCGCAGGCTTCGATCGCTGCCCTAGTCCCGCCTTCGATTTGGAACCCCAAAGTGGTGGAAAAGCGCACCGCCCGCAGCAGCCGCAGTCCGTCCTCGGTGAAGCGTGCCACTGGATCACCGATCGCCCGCAGCAGTCCCGCATTCAGATCTAACAATCCGCCAACATGGTCGACCACCTCGCCGCTCTCAGGCACTTCAAACAACCCGTTGACAGTGAAATCACGCCGCTCCGCATCCTCCTCCGGGGTCGAGAACGTCACCGTTTCCGGCCGTCGTCCGTCCTTGTAGCTGCCGTCCGTCCGGAACGTGGCGATCTCCACGTGGACTCCGCGGTGTTTCACGATCACCACGCCGAAATGCGCGCCCACCTCGTTGGATCCGGGAAATAGCTTCAACACCTCCTGAGGTCGCGCCGAAGTCGCGATGTCGTAGTCCTTGGGTTCGCGTCCAAGAAGCTTGTCCCGGACGCAGCCCCCGGCAAACAACGCCACGTGCCCCGCCGTCGTCAACTGACGGGCAAGTTCGAGTGCGGCTTCACGCGCGGGCATGGTGGCAGCATTGGCCGTGCAGTGGGGAGATTCAAGAGGGAACAGGCCGGCGCTCAGACCGCCACTGAAATCCCAAGGACGACGCGGTAATCGGACTGTCTGATCGCTTTACCGATTTTCCGAAAGGGGCTCAACGATTCCACCCGGATCGAATAGCTCTTGGGAATTCCGATCTGTCCCGGAGGCAACGCCGAAAGGATGACCACCCGCGGCTCCAGATCGGTATGCACCCGGATGATTTTCGCAGGCTGCCTCCCCACATAGGCGAGAAGCACAATTTCCGCGTCTCCCGCAGTGATACATAAGGCGCCCATCGGGCAACGGCTGTCACGGCGCACCGCGACGAGAGTGAGTTTGAGTCCGTCGTCGTATCGCAACGACTGACCGACGGCCAACCCTTCCTCACCGGGGCGGATGGTAGCGGCGGACACTAGGGGAGTGCCAAGCAGGCAACCGCTTCCGCCCAAAGTGGCCAGAGCGAGGGATTTGATCAGTTCACGTCTTTTCATGGGTAGAGGAAATCGATTTCACCCAATGATCCGTCATTGTCGAGGGGGTGAAGCAATTTATTTTCAGAACATGAGTGATTTATCCATGCGGACAATTCCAAACCCTGGGAAGGGCCTCTGGTTCGTCGCCGTTGATGCCGGGACGGGTTTTATGAATCGTGTGCTCTTCGACGAAGGCTTGCCATTCTTCATCGTAACTATTGAACCACGAGTGGTGCTGTTCGGGGGGATCAACGGCTGGAATTGAACGGATTCCAGGTTCGAATTGGCCGAGGGGAGCTTTCATCATCCGGCCATCAGTGAGTTGATCGTAATTGGTTTTCATGATTTTCTGATCTCCTGATTGAAACGAATTTCACCTTCTTCACTACGCAGGTTCACTTTCCGTTTCAAGAGAAATTCAAGTGACTTTATTGTTACAGGACGGCTGAGCTTATGGAACCAATGACTTGCAGAGATTGGAATTTTTAACGCAACAGAGGTGGTGATCCAGAAATTCGTGTGGCGGCGAACCCCCGGCGCCCCCCAACCACCCAAAAAAAATAAAAAAAAAAGGATTTTAGATTCGCACCCAGAAAACCGCGAAACCAA
>JBBQDJ010000257.1:0-6059 GCA_038319595.1 Verrucomicrobiales bacterium | reverse complement strand
ACTCGTGGATGCCACGGAGTGGATCCGCATCGGTCAGCTTAGCAAGCCGATCAAATTTTTCTCCCGTGAAGGAGCCGCCGAGGTGGTGATGATGGGCCAGATTTCCCCGAAAAACCTCTACGAACTCCGCACCGACCTGAGGGCGCTCATGATGTTCGCCCGTCTCAAGGAGCGGAACGCGGAAACCATCTTCGGCGCGATTTCCGACGAACTCGCCAAAGACGGCATCATGGTTCTGCCGGCCACCACGTTTCTCGAAGACCACCTGCCCGGCCCCGGCCCTGTCTGCGGACCCGTCTTCAAGAAACGCCAGCTCGCCGACGCCGAATTCGGCTTCCGCATCGCCAAGCAAACCAGCGCCCTCGACATCGGCCAAAGCGTCGTCGTCCGCCACGGCACCGTGCTGGCGGCCGAGGCATTCGAAGGGACCAACGCTTGTATCAAACGTGGCGGCGAACTCGGACGCGGCAAGGATGTGATGCTGGTGAAGGTCTCCAAACCGAACCAGGATTTCCGCTTCGACGTGCCGGTCATCGGCCCGCAAACCATCGAGACTTGTGCTGCCGCCGGTGTCGGTTGCATCGCGATCGAGGCGGGGAAGACGCTGCTTTTGGAAAAATCCCGAGTGGCCGAACTCTGCGTGAAACTCCAGATCGGCATTCACGCGGTGTAGCGGCGATCACCGGTCGCCGTTACGGCAACAAATCGCCGTAAGTCCCCGGATCACTGCCGGGAATCTCGATGGCACCGCAGGCTTTCGCGTAAAATTCCTTAGGACCGACACCCCCGATGATCGCGTAAGCGTAGCCAATTTCACGCAATCCCTCGAGCGCTTTAAACAGCAATGCTTTCCCCAAGCCCAAGCCGCGGGCGGTTTCGGAAACTCCAGTCGGCCCGAAAAATCCGCGCTGGGTCGTGTCGTAGCAGGCGAATCCGAGGATTTCCTTGTCGCGGGTGGCGATGAAACAGGCGATCGGCTGTCGGGTCATCGCGACTTCGACCTCGCTGACCCATTTTTCGGAGAAATTCGCCCGTGCGAATGCGGCGACCGTGTGTTTCTCGAAGGCCCGCGCCCGGCGGAGAGTGACTCCGGCGGCGGCGACGGTCTCGTAGAATTCGCGGGAGTCGGGCAGGTCGTAGAGCCGGACGAGCATGTCAATCATGCTGTGGATTAAAAACGGCGGGCTCTTTTCTTGGAAGCCTGATTTTCCGCAGACCCCGAATGAGGGATTTGGCGGGTATTTCTTTGCTAGACCTAGGAATTTGTCTTCGTAAGGTAGCGCCAATGTTACGCTTTCTTGCCTTTCTCGCCGTCACCACCGCCGTCGCCCGTTCCGCAGAGTGGTATGAACAAATGCAGATCGGTCCTGCCTGGTCGAACTCGTTTAAAGACAATTTCCAAGGCAACGTCAGGGTCGCTGCAAAAAAGGGAATCCTGCTCGATCTCGGTGAGGGATATCACGCGCTTTTTGACACCGAGACCCTGCGTCTCGTCAGTGCCTACGACGGGAAATGGAAATGGGGTGGAACTCCGTGGACCGGCCAGCATGGGTTGCTCATCACGCTCGCCGATGACAAGCCGGTCTTCAATACTGCGGCACTCGCAGGCTGGGCGGATGCCGCCGGCTCGTTCGAAGATAGCCGCGAAATCAAAGAATACGGAAATTTCAAACACGCCGTGTTCAAGGGCTACTATCGTGACGGCGGAAAAATCACCCTGAACTACGCGGTCAATGGTGCCGAAGTGCTGGAAACGATTACCCTAGAAGGCGCGACGATCACCCGATCGTTCAAAATTTCCAATCGCGCAGCCGACCTCCAACTCGGAGTGGCGGACGAGAAAGGCGCTTTCACCGTTGGCGCGGACAAGGCGAAATCCGCCGATGGTCTCGGCGTGACCACCACCGGCGGCGTGAAACTGGCGGCCGATCCGAAAAATCCCGGCCGTTTGTTGGCGCTGTTTCCCAAGGGCGATGCGGCGGTTTTCCAGATCGCTCTGGCCCGCGAGATCGAGCCGAAGGCGGCTGCGGTTCCTGATTTCACGGCACTCATCTCCGGTGGCAAGCCGCTCTATCCGGAAATCATCGAGACCAAAGGGAAAGTTTCCGCCGACAAGGATGCGCCCTACGTGACTGATACCGTTACCCTGCCGAAGGAGAATCCGTGGAAGTCCAACCTACGCTTCGGCGGCTTCGATTTCATCGACGAGGATTCCGCCGCTTTAAGCTCTTGGAATGGCGACGTTTGGATTGTCCGCGGATTGAAAGGCGACTGGAGCACGCTCAAGTGGCAGCGCATCGCCTCCGGCTTGTTTGAGACGCTCGGGGTGAAAGTGGTGAATGGGAAAATCTACGTCAATGGACGCGATCAGATCACCGAACTCATCGATCTCAATGGCGACGGTGAAACGGATCATTTCAAGGTCTTCAACCGCGATGTGATCGTTTCCGAGAATTTCCACGAATTCGCCTTCGACCTGCAGACCGACAAGGCCGGGAATTTCTACTTCGCCAAGGCGGCTCCGGTACGTGGAGGTGGCCGAGGCTTTGACCGCATTCTGCCCAGCCACGGAACCGTCATGAAGATCTCGCCCGATGGCAAGACGATGGAGGTCGTTGTCACCGGTCTCCGTGCTCCGGGCGGTCTCGCCATCGGCCCTAACGGGGAGATCACCACGGGTGAGAACGAAGGCACCAACCAGCCCTGCTGCAAGATCAACTTCACGAAAGTCGGCGCGCCGGTATTCTTCGGCACCGAGGCATCCCGCCAGTCTCTCACCGGGGCCGCCTACACTGAGCCGCTCTGCTACCTGCCGATGTCCGTGGACAACTCCGGCGGATCCCAGGTCTGGGTGCCCGAGGGTTCTAACTTCGGTGTCGCTCCTGGAACCCTGCTTCACCTTTCCTACGGTCAGTCCAGCATCTATCAGGTTCTCACGACACCTCGCGGCGAGACCCTCCAAGGCGGCGTGGTGAAACTGCCGATTTCGCTGCAGTCCTCAGCGATGCGCGCTCGTTTCCAGAAAGATGGATCGCTCTACATTCTCGGTTTCCGCGGCTGGCAGACCAACGCCGCCACCGAGTGCGCGTTCCAGCGGATCCGCCACAATGACGGTGTAGTCGTTCCCGTGCCGACGAAGTTGGAATACACCGCGAAGGGGATCCGCCTGACCTTCCCGACGAAACTTGACGCCGAACTCGCGCAGGATGTTACGAGCTACGGTTCGGAGCGTTGGAACTACGTTCGCGGTCCGATGTATGGATCCGGTGAATTTTCAGTCGATCATCCGGATGTCGAAGCGGAAAAGCGTGCCCTTGCGAAGGAGTCGAAGGATTATCGCGTGCACGATACCGTGAAAATTGAGTCGGCCAAATTGCTTCCCGACGGCCAAACCGTTGAACTCGAACTCGAAGGTATGAAGCCCGCGATGACTCTGAAAGTGACTTATGATCTGGAGGATAAGGACGCCAAGATCATCAAGGGTGAGTTCTACGGCACGGTTTACGGGAAATAATCCGCATCCAAAGCATCAACCGAATGAGGCGGATACACATTTGTTGTGGGTATCCGCTTTTTTCGTTTTAAATCTCAACCGTCGCCCCACCCGAATCTCTCATGTCCACTTTTGCCATTAGCTGGAAACTCCCGCTGGTTCTATCTGCCGTGCTGATGGCTGTCACGCCGGCCCGGGCGGAACTCGTCGCCACCTTCACCCGCGAGGGTGTCACGGATTCGCGACTCGACCGTTTCCCAGCGCTGGCGGTCCAAGCAGGCGAACCGGCGACGCCGTTTCTAACGCCGGGTGCGTTCCAGGTCGTGTGGAAAGGAAAGCTCGTGCTGCCACGGCGTGAACGCCTCATTTTCTCCTTCGAAGGCGAGGGGACCGCCAGTTTGAAAATCGACGGGAAGGACATTCTATCACTTACTAACAACCTCACGGAGAAACCCTCCGAGTCCACCCGTCTCAATCCTGGCGATCACGAGTTCGAGCTCAGCTACTCCAGCAAGCCGGACGGATCTGCCGCGTTCCGCATTTATTGGGAGGAAGCGTCCTTCACCCGTCAGACCATTCCGCCGTCGGTCTTCAAGGCGGACGCGACGGAAGCCACCACGCTCGGTGCCCTGCAACGGCGCGGCCGGACCTTGTTTGCCGCCCAGAACTGTGCGAAATGTCATAGCTCCACCGCCGGTTTCGGGGCGTCTCCCATGCCGGAAATCGCCGAAATTGGCCCAATACTTTTCGGGTCTGGTGACCGCGTCAGTGAGGACTGGCTGAGCAAATGGATCGCGGGTCCACAGGTGCTCAAGCCTACCACCACCATGCCCGCGCTTGTCGATGTCTCGACGGAGGAAGGCCGCCAGCAGGCCAGCGACCTCGCCGCCTATGTCGCCGGATTAAAAACCGGAGCCTCTGCCGGCCCCGCTCCCGATGCGGCGCTCGTTCAGGAAGGCGGCGTCCATTTCCACGAACTCGG
Source organism: Verrucomicrobiales bacterium (assembly GCA_038319595.1). GTDB lineage: Bacteria > Verrucomicrobiota > Verrucomicrobiia > Verrucomicrobiales > Akkermansiaceae > Luteolibacter. The sequence continues at coordinate 1,584 of JBBQDJ010000257.1, read as the reverse complement.
CTGCGTCGGTTGCCACAACCCGCCGGACAAAGGTCTAACTGATCCAGCCCGCGTGCCGCTTAACAACGTCGCTTCGAAGTATCTGCCCGGCGCACTGGTCGCGTTCCTGAAACAACCCGACGCCTATCATCCGTTCATCAAAATGCCGAATTTCCGCTTGTCTGATGCGGAGGCAAATTCCATCGCAGCTTATCTAACAAAAAATTCTACCGGTCAGGAAACGAAGCTCGCGCAGGAACTTCCCGCTGGAGATGCGACCCGCGGAGCGACGGTCGCCGCCTCGCTGCAGTGCGGCGTCTGCCATCCCGGCATGCCGATGTCACCGGAGACGGCACCCGCTGCGATGGATGCGATTTTTGAAAAGGACTGGTCCGCCAACGGCTGCGTCGCTTCCACGGACAAACGTGGCAAGGCACCCCACCTCAACATCGACGACAACGACCGCGCCGCACTCGTGGCGTTTTCCAAAGCGGGAAGTGAACCCCTAAAATGCGACACCCCGGCCGAATACGTCACCCGCCAGATCGACTCGCTCCGCTGCACCGCCTGCCACGGCATCGATGCGAAAACTTCGCTTCTATCCGATGTTCAATCCGATACCGCCGCTCTCGTGGCCCACTTGCCGAAGCTGAATGAACGCGTCGATCAATCCCGCCCAGCACTCACTTTCACCGGCGAAATGCTTTATACCACCGCCATCGAGTCGATGATCACCGGCACTGCCGAGCCAAGGCCGCGCCCATGGCTCGCGATGCGGATGCCATCCTTCAAGACGGTCGCTCCGGCGCTTGCCAAGGGATTTTCCAAACTCCACGGCGTCGAGCCTAACAAACCAGCGGTTGTGAAAATCGATCCGGCAATGGCGGAAATCGGCAAGTCCCTAGTCGGCTCCAGCGGCTTCGGCTGCACGACCTGCCACGGCATCGGCGATGTGAAACCGACTGCAGCCTTCGAGGTTGAAGGAGTAAATTTCACGCTCACCCCGGATCGAATCCGTGCCGACTATTATCACCGCTGGATGGACGACCCGAAATCCGTCACTCCCAGCACCAAAATGCCGCTCTATTCGAAAGACGGCAAATCCCAGCGCACAGACGTCCTCGACGGAGACGCCAAAAAGCAGTTCGACGCCATCTGGCAATACCTGCACCAATAATTAGCATGGGCGTTTCGTCCATGAAACCGACGAGGAGAGGAAATCCAGCGCGAAGCCCCTCTCTTTTCCAATTCATCGGTCAGGTGGGCCTCGCACTTCGCTTGCCTGTTGACCCCGTCGGTTCGGCTCCTTAGCCTGCCGCCGTTCCTATGAAAACTCCCATCACCGTTTCCATCACGGGTGCCGCTGGCCAAATCGGCTATGCCCTGCTTTTCCGCATTGCCTCTGGTTTCGTCTTCGGTCCTGACCAGCCGGTTAACCTCCGCCTGATCGAAATCGAGCCCGGTCTCCCGGCGCTCCAAGGCGTGATGATGGAGCTCGATGATTGTGCGTTCCCGCTGCTCAATGAAGTCGTCGGCACTGCCGATCTCGACGTCGGCTTCAAGGATGCCAACTGGTGCCTCCTCGTCGGTTCCGTGCCGCGCAAG
>JBBQDJ010000256.1:0-6088 GCA_038319595.1 Verrucomicrobiales bacterium | reverse complement strand
CGTCTCCTTCAGCCATTGATCCATCCGCGCCTTCTTTTCGTCCTGAGTTTCGGCCGTCGTTTTGCCATCCGCCGGCGCAGGGTTTAGCGACAATTTTGGGATCTGGCCCGTCAATGGCGCGGCGACTGCCAGAAGTCCCAGAAGTGCTAATAGTAAAAAATTTGACTGGAAAATCATAGGGGCTGCAGCTCGTTTGATTGAAATTCCATTAGAGATCACCCCGATCATCTTTTTCGAGTTGGATTCTATCAGCAAGGTTGCGGGCTTTAACGCTGTTGCGTTTGGCCCAGCGCTCGACGGCTATCTGGCGTTTTTCCGAGCGCTTCCTCAGCGCGGCGATTTCGTTTTCGAGATTGAGGAAATTTTCATAGCGGGCCGGGTCCAGCGTGCCTGCCTCGACGGCCGCGCGGATGGCGCACTTCGCGTCGTTGCGGTGGCTGCAATCGGAGAACTTGCAATTTCCAGTTAGAGCTTCCACGTCGGCGAAACTATCGCGCAGCGTGGCCTCGTCGGTCCACATCTGGATCTCGCGCATGCCGGGATTGTCAATGAGCATGCCGCCGCCGTTAGGGAGCGGGACCAGCTCGCGGGAAGTGGTGGTGTGGCGGCCTTTACCGGTGATCTCATTGACCTCGCTCGTCCACTGCCATTCCTCGCCATAGAGTTGGTTTACCAAAGTCGATTTGCCAACACCGCTGGATCCGACGATGCACATGGTGATTCCTTTTTTGGCAAATTTCTTGAGCACTTTGAGACCCTGGCCACTCACCGCGCTGGTGACGTGGACGCTGGCACCATCCCACAGCGCAGCGATCTGCGCCGCCGCTTGCTGGCTTTGCTCGATGGGAAACAGGTCCGATTTGTTCACCAGCACCACCGCCTTCGCGCCACTGCGGCCGATGAGCATGAAGTAGCGTTCCATTCGCCGGATGTTGAAGTCCGGGCCGGCGTCGGTGACCACCGCAACGTAATCTACGTTCGCGCCGATGACCTGCGCTTGGGAACTATTGCCGGGCATTTTCCGCGAGAAACAGGTCCGCCGGGGCAACATCGCGCGGATCACGTGCGGCTGGTTTTCATCGCCCAATTCGACCATCACCCAATCGCCGACGGCCGGCAAATCCGCATCGCAAACAGCGTCGTGCCAGACCTTGCCGCTGAGGACCACGTCGATTTCCTCGCCGCCTTTGATGAACGCGCCGTAGTTGATCACGGTCTCGCGGATCAACCGTGCGGGCACCCAGCCCTTGCCGCGAAACGCCGCGCAGGCGGTTTCCAAATCATCATTCCAGCCGAGTTCCTTCAAAGTCATCCGCCGCGTATATTAGCGCAGCAAGGACGGCTGTCGATTCCCGCGTTTAGTCAGACCCGCAGGGGTCGGGGATGGGAAGACCCGATGAAAAGGGCCGGAACGAAGGATAAAAAGGTTGCCAAATCCCTCTCAGGATCACGGGATCGCTACTCCAAGGACTTCTCTAGCTCCTTCTTTGAAATATAGCGGTCTCCGTTCACATTGATTTTGATGAACTGCGCGTTGGCGGCCGCCACATCGGTTTCCCCGATCAGGTATTCGTCGAGGCTTAAACTACCATCGTTGTTCTTGTCCTTGACGTCGAGGATCTCTTTCACGGCGAGACGCGTCTTCTCGCGCTCCGCCTTTTCCTTTTCCTTCTCGGCCTGCTCTTGTTTTTGCTTCGGGCTCATCCCACCTCCCTTTTGCTTCGCGGCATGGACGGGGGAAATTAGCGCAAGGGCAGCAATAAGGTAGATGGTGGGTTTCATGGGTTTTATGAGTCGTTGTGGATCAAGACTCCACCAAGGAACCCCAAAGTCAATCTTTCGTTATCTCGTGATTTACGGACGGGACGGAGTTAATTCCGCTCTCGTTTCGGCTTCCCGTCATCCACTTCACCAAGTAGATATAACCGGTGGACAGCAGTATCCAGGAAAGGCTCAACGATTTCATCCGCCGCAAAGGTCTGCGCCGGACCAGCCAACGCGACACCATCGTCAAGGCGGCATTCTCCAAGGATGACCATTTCACTGCGGACGAGCTCTTCGACCGGGTCAGGAAGGTCGATGCCGAAACATCGCGGGCTACAGTCTACCGGACCTTGGGCTTGCTGGTGGAGGCCGATCTGCTGAGGGAAATCGATCTCGGCGAAAACCAAACCACCTACGACCCAAACTTTCTCGACAAGCCTTCGCACAATCATCTCGTCTGCATCGACTGCGGGCGGGTGGTCGAATTCGAAGATTCCCACCTCGACCTGCTAAACGATTGCGTGACGCGGCGGCTCGGCTTCAAACCCATCCGCCAGACGATCAAGATTGAAGCAAACTGCGAGCAGCTTCGCCTCAAAGGCCGCTGTCCTAACCTCATTGCCACACGGCTAACAGGTAAGCGGTTGAGGAAAAAGCGCTGAAGCTCATACCCAATCCAATGAATCCATTTATTCTTCATACCGCCATCGTGTTCGGTGGCTTGATCGCCGCCGCGGTATTCGCACGCGGTGCATATGCCATCACCGACAAAATTACGCGGGCTCCCGCCCTGGATTTTTTCATCAGCCTTTTCACCTGGATGCCATGGGCGGCCGGGTGGTTGTTAGGTAACTGGCTGGGCGTGCTTGCGGGCCTGCTCGGGCAATTCCTCGCCCTGCACTTTTTCTGCCTTCTTGACCGCTTGATTCGTGGCAAAAAGGGACGCACCCTCACCGATGCACAGAACAAATTGTTAGGGCCATTCCGTAACCAGTTGGCCCTCTGGATGACAACCCCAGCCGTGCTGCTTTTCGTCCTCACCCGCTTGATCGAATGGCTCGTTTACCCGGTGGTTGCCCGCCTAGCGAAACTACCCACCTACCGCCAAGGCGACTGGGTGAATCTTTCCCGCCACAAATACGAGGGGCTGATCGGCTACGATCTCCTGTGGTGCTGGTATTGTGACTGGATGACCGGCCTGTGGGCACTGGGCACCGAGATGCTCCGCAATATCGAGTCCTTCTGGTGCCCGATCCAGTTCAAGGATGACGTGAAGAACCACAACGCAGTCCTGGATTTCCCAGACATCGCCGCTTGGGCGTCGAAGGATGGGACTATTGAAGATGCCGTCCGCGCGTTCGAAGAACATTACGACGGTAAACGCGAGAACAGTTGGTGGGGACACCCCGACCGCAAACAGCCGTGAAATTTCATCGGATTACTTCTAACACCCACTTCCGCGCGCTACGCCTGCTCAGCGAAGCCGGGCGCTGGGAACTCGGGATGAGTCCCTACAGCCATGGGATGCGGTTGCGCATGGGCTTGACCGGACGTCCACCCCGGGTGATGGATTTCTGCATGGGGCGGGATGAAGCGCTTTTCCCCCGTGTGCTCGTTGCCGTGCTGAAACGGCTTGAACCGTTGGACGAAAACACGCTGCCCGATGGGATCGACTCGGTTTTCCCATGGTCCGGGAAAAGACCGGACCTAGCCGTGCATTTAGCCGATCTACTGGATCCAGGCCCAAGTTTGACTTTAAGGCACACCTGCCATGCGACCGGATCGGAATGAAATCCACATCCCACCTTAAACTTCACTAGCCTTTTCCTGATCCCATCCACTAACAGAAGAGAACACGGCCTCGACCGGCACCGTCACAGTTCAGGCCTCTATCCCGAGTTTCACGCGGATCCGCTCGATCTCTTCGGAAAGCGCACCCCAGCGCGAATAGCTGGTTTCCAGCGATTTCGCTAGCTTGTCCACCGCATTGGTCACCTCGCGGAGTTTCCCGGGAGTGTTGGTAACTTCATCACTGGATAGCTGTTGGGTGAGCAATACCTGTGCACCTTCAAGTTCGGCAATCTTCGCTTCAAGGATTTCGAACTCCGCCTCGAGCGGCTTGAGAACCTTGGATTTCATTTCCCGTTGTTCTGCCTCAATCCGGCGCTGTTCCTTGCGGTTGACGCCCGGAATCGATGGGCGCGATGAAGCGCCTTCGTTGGATGACGCAGGCGCAAGAGATGCCAACTTGGGAACTCCTTTTTTCGCAGCCTCGTCTTCAGAAGATTTCTCCAGATAATAAGTGATGTTTCCCGCGTAGAGCACCGGTTGCTCACCAGGACGGAATTCAAGGGTCTTAGTGACCAGCGCATCGAGGAAGTTCCGGTTGTGCGAGACGATCATCACGCTGCCCGGATAATCGATGAGCGCGCGCTGGAGCACGTCCTGTGATTGCATGTCGAGGTGGTTGGTCGGTTCGTCGAGAATCAGGAAATTCGCCGGGCGCAGCAGCATGCACACCAAGGCGACACGTGAGCGCTCGCCACCGGACAGCACCCCGATTTTCTTGAAGACATCATCGCCACGGAAAAGGAAACAACCTAGCAGATTTCGTGCGTGCGGCATGGCTTCACGGGAGGCGGCGGCTTCGACGGTTTCCAGCACAGTTAGATCCGGATCTAACTCGTCAGCATGATTCTGGGAGAAAAACGAGGTCGCTACCTTGTGGCCGAAGGCGTGGGTGCCGGCATCCGCCTCCTCCTGCCCCGTGATGAGACGACAGAAGGTGGATTTCCCTGCTCCGTTAGGTCCGACGATCGCGAACTTCTCGCCCTTGTTGATTTCGAAATCGAAACCACTGAAGATATTGAGTGCACCATAGCTTTTCGATACCGCCTCCAATTTCGCAACCGTATGCCCGGAGTTGGGCGGCGGCGGGAACTTGAAATTCATCACCGCATCATCACGCTCAGGTTGCGGGATACGCTCGATTTTCGCCAGCATCTTGATCCGGGACTGGACGAGGGTCGCCTTATTAGCCGAAGCCCGGAAGCGGTCGATGAAACGCTGGATTTCCCCGATTTCGCGCTGCTGGGCCTCGTATTGTTTAAGCTGAATTTCCTTCCGGAGAACGGATTCCCGCTCGAAGTAGGAAAAATTTCCTGCATACTCTTCTGCTCTGCCATTCGAGAATGCGATCGTACGGGTGCAAAGCGTGTCAAGCAGCGCGCGGTCGTGAGAAATCAGAAGAATCGCCCCCGGATAGTTGATCAAATACTGCTCCACCCAGATCTGTGTCCCGATGTCCAAATGGTTGGTCGGCTCGTCTAGCAGCAGGACTTCGGGCTCCTGGAGGAAGAGCTTCGCCATGGCGATCCGCATTTGCCAGCCGCCGGAAAACTCCGAACAATCCCGGGTAAAATCTTTCGTTTGGAAACCGAGACCCTTGAGCACGGATTCAATCCGCGGCTTCATCCGCGACGGATCCATCGCATCGAGCTGAAGCTCGAGCTCGCCGATTTCCTCCAACAGGTCGCCATAAGGTGAGGAGCGCGGGTCAAGTTTGACCAACTCGTTTGAAAGGCGGTCGATTTTCTCCGAAAGCGCCATGGTTTCACCAAATGCAGACTCCGTTTCTTGCCAAAGCGAGCGTCCTTTCACGTGAATGCCCTCCTGGGGAAGGTAGCCGATCCGGGTACCTTTCGGGGCACTAATTTGTCCCGAAGTGGGGCGGATGATCCCAGCAACGCATTTCATCAGCGTGGATTTCCCCGCACCATTGTGCCCTGCAAATGCAATGCGTTCCCGTGGTTGCACGGAAAATGCGAGGTCGTTGAAAAGCACTCGCGCGCCAAATTCAACTCGGAGTGACTGAACAGAAATCATCGGGGGCGGAACATGCACGCTTGAACGACATGGTCAACGCCGGAGACGAGAATCTACAACCTCTCAGACCATTTTCCCCAAACCCAGGCGTAGAAGCATCCTAGCCAAGCAGAGTTGGATGAATTCCGCCGATCAGTCTTTAAGACTCACACGCAAGGGGACTTGCCAAGAAGACGGATGGCGGTTCGGGCCGCCGGGTAACTGGTTTCCCCCAGATCGGCTATCGGGCCCAATTTCGCGGCAAGGCATTCGCCATGCAGACACCGTCGGGAAGTGCCGTTTTGCGATCTTTGGATTGTTAGATGCCGCGATTCCTATCCGTCCAAAAAAAGAGCCCGGCTCCAATTGCTTGGAGCCGGGCATATACCTGGCGACGACCTACTCTCACAAGACCTATCGTCTCACTACCATTGGCGCTGCGGCGTTTCACTTCCGGGTT
>JBBQDJ010000255.1:0-6089 GCA_038319595.1 Verrucomicrobiales bacterium | reverse complement strand
GCGATCCCGGCGGATTGCTTCGCATCCACGGCGTTGAGCAAGGCCGCATTGGGAGCGCCATCGAAGGCGAACCTGCCGACGAGATCCGCCTCCGGAAAGTTTTTCGCGGCGGAAATCCATGTCTCGAATCCGGCTTCTGCGGACATCTTGTGAGCGGCGAGGGCGTTTTCCGCATCGATGATGACTTTCGCCAACGAGGCCAGTTTTCCCTCCTGCTCCGGAGTAGGAAGCGCAAGGGCCGGCTGCGGCAGGATGCCATTGCCGTAGCCCATGATCCCGAACTCATCGATGCTGTTGAAGAACGCGCCGAGCGAGTAGTAGTCCTTCGCGGTGATGGGATCGTATTTATGATCGTGGCAGCGGGCACACTCGAAGGTGAGCGCCATGAAGGCGGTGCTGACGGTGTGGACGCGGTCCGAGATGCCGTCCTGACGGAATTCCTCGGGCACAGAGCCGCCTTCGTTGGTCTTGCGGTGGATGCGATTGAACGTGGTGGCGAGTTGTTGATCGCGGTTAGGCTTTTCTAACAAATCTCCGGCAAGTTGATCGGTGATGAATTGGTCGAAGGGGAGGTTTTCATTGAGTGCCTTGATCACCCAGTCGCGATAGGGCCAGGCGTCGGTCTCGACGTCCGCTTGATAGCCGAAAGAGTCCGCATAGCGGGCGAGGTCGAGCCATGGGGTGGCCATGTGCTCGCCAAAGCGGGGTGAGGCGAGGAGCCGATCCACGACCGATTCGCGCGCGGTGGGGGATTTATCCGCCAGAAATGCGTCGATCTCTGGCTGGTTCGGCGGGAGGCCGGTGAGGCCGAAAGCGACCCGACGCAGCCAGCGTTCGTCGGTGGCGGGCTTGGTTGGCGCGAGACCTTCCTTGTCCAAGCGGGCGAGAACAAAAGAATCGATGGGATTGACCGCCCACGAGGGGTTCTTGGTTACCGGAACCGGGACTTGCTGGGGTGGCGTGACGAAGGCCCAGTGTTTTTCATACTCGGCCCCTTGGTAGATCCAGTCGCGGATGAGGGCTTTTTGCTTTTCCGTGAGCTCCCGGTGGGAATCCGGAGGGGGCATGATTTCATCTGCATCCTTGGAGAAAATGCGGATGAGCGCTTCGGATTTCGCAGGGGATTTGAGATCCCAGGCACCGGCCTTGACGGCCTCCTCACGGATATCGAGCCGCAGGTCCTCTTTACGCCGATCCTTATCGGGGCCGTGGCAGTAGAAGCACTTGTCGGACAGGATGGGAAGAATTTCCCGGGCATAAGAAATCTTTTCAGCCGCCGAAGAATGCGGGGTGAAGGTGAGGAATCCGAGTGTTAAGCCAAGGTATTTCAAACGATTCAGGTTTACGGTTTGCGATGGCGGGATCTTGCTTCCATTCGCGAGTTGAAGGGATTCCCCAGGCCGTTCCGGAGCAGGTTCAGTCATTTTACGGTTTACAATCCCGGGCAGTTACCTGCTAGAGTATCGAATCATGCGGCTAGGTTGTCTTTTGACCGGTGGAGGGATTGGTGCAGTTCGGCATCGAGGCGGATGACAAAAGAACCCGAAAAATCCGTGAGCTCTATGATAACCTCGCCGATGATGTGATCATCCTCGAGGAAGGGGCGAAACCGTCGGCGGGCAGGGGAATCGCGCTGCTGCTCGGCGGCTTGGTTCTCGGCGGCCTGCTGATACGCTCGTCAGGCCGCAAGGCCGCGGCCTCTTCCCCGCCACCCCATTGAGGGTTCGCAGAAGTCTTCAAACGAACGTCCCCGGGTTCTATCAGAGGCCAGGATCAGGGGTCGGCAAATGGTCACAGATCTCGGAATTTGCCGAACCCTTTCTGCTCATCGGCGAGGCGATGAGATGCGAAATGATAGGGCTCGTGAAATGATGCGGTAACCTCCATTGCTTCCTCGAACACGCTTCTAACCGTCACACCCGCTCCACAATGAATCTCCAAAAATCATCTTCACCATGACCGCTATCACTCCCCCGTCGTGCCTCATCGCCGCATCCTTCTTGGTCGGCATCCTCCACCTAACTGCGGCCACCGAACCCGATCCTGCAACAACCCTGCAGTATGCCCACCCGACCGCCAACTGGGAGCGCGAGGCGCTTCCCATCGGTAACGGCCGCCTCGGAGCCATGGTCTTCGGCGGACTCGGTCGCGACCGGATCGCACTCAACGAGGAATCCATTTGGTCCGGCTCGCGGGCCGAAAACAACCGAGCCGATGCCTCTAAAAACCTGCCAGAAATCCGCCGTCTGTTGCTTGCGGGCAAAAACGTCGAGGCGGAGGCGCTGGTCAACCAGACCTTCACCTGCCAAGGCGCGGGCACCGGAAGGGGTGGTGGCGCACGCGTGCCTTTCGGCTGCTATCAGGCACTGGGCGATTTGAACATCGTCTGGAAGCCCGCCTTTCCACCGACCGCGCTCAACGACTGGAAGTGGAGCGCGATTCCCGGTAAGGACCCTAAGGAAGCCAAGGGAAAAATTACGAACGCGGTGAAACCGGACACGGACGAAAAAAGCTGGAACGATTACCGCATCGTCGATGGCAAGGCGGTCGGTGGCGGTGAGATGCAGGATGGGGAATACACCGTCCTGCGGCATCATCTCAAGCTCACCGCAGAGCAAGCCAAACGCTTGGGCACGCTGTGCATTACACCGGCTGATATGAACGGCTCCGTCCACGTCAATGGCCAGCAGGTCGGTGAGCTCGCCGGTTGGCAGGCGATGGGCAATGCCGAGTTCAGTAGCGATGTCGGAAAGTTGCTCAAAGAAGGTGACAACGTAGTGGCGGTCGTTGTGAACCGCTACCGCCGACACGGACGCTTCCCACTTGCCGCGACTTTGGAACCGCGCGAGGACGTGGAAAATTACCGCCGCAGTCTGGACCTTGGCGACGCCGTCGCCGCCGTTAACTATCGCAAGGATGGCATCAATTTCACCCGCGAGGCATTTTCCAGCGCACCGAATCAGGTGATGGCATTTCGTTTCGCCGCCGACAAACCCGGTGCCATTTCCTTCACCGCCACCTTGGATCGCATGGAGCGTTTTGAAACCGTGGCTGACGGACCTAACGGACTTTTGATGACGGGTCAGCTCGATAGCGGAGTGCAGGACGTCGCAGGGCTCACCCACGTCACCCGCGTGCGGGCGATTTCCCACGGCGGCAAGGTGTCGGTGGAGTGCGGAAAAATCCGCGTCGAAGCGGCAGATGAGGTGGTGTTGTTAGTCGCAGCTGGCACAAACTATCAGGGCTTTGCCGGACGCAGCACGGCTGATCCCTTGCAGGCAACCCAGAACGACATCGCCAAGGCGTCGGCGAAATCCTATGCCGATCTGCGCGCGTCCCACGTTGCGGAATATCACACGTTCTTCGATCGCGTCAGCCTGAGCCTCGGCGACGGCAAGCCCGCAACCGGCGAGTCGGCGAAACTACCCACCGACCAGCGGCTCAGCGCGCTGGCCAAGGACGGAGCGGATCCAGCGTTGGCGGCCCTGTATTTCAACTACGGCCGTTACCTGTTAATCAGCAGTTCGCGCCCCGGCACCATGCCCGCCAACCTGCAAGGCATCTGGGCCGAGGGCATCCAGACACCATGGAACTGTGACTATCACCTCGATATCAACGTCCAGATGAACTATTGGCCCGCCGAGGTCTGTGGCTTGGGCGACTGCCACCTGCCCTTTATGAAACTCATCGAATCGCTCCAGAAGCCCGGTGCGGAAACCGCCAAGGCCTATTACAACGCCAAAGGCTGGGTGGCCCACGTCATCACTAACGTCTGGGGCTTCACCGCACCTGGCGAGCAGGCCTCGTGGGGCGCTACCGCGAACGGATCGGCATGGCTTTGCGAGCACCTCTGGGAACACTATGCCTACACCGGCGACAAGGAATACCTCAAGTGGGCCTATCCGATCATGAAGGGTTCTGCAGAGTTCTATCTGGACATGCTCATCACCGATCCGAAGACCGGTTGGTTGGTGACCGCACCATCCAACTCGCCGGAGAATGCGTTCAAACTAACTGATGGCGGCGTCGCCCGCATCTGCATGGGACCGACGATGGACATGCAGATCCTGCGCGAGCTGTTCGGCAACTGCATCGAATCCGCGAAAATCCTTGGTGGCGAAGACGCCTTCCAGACCCGTCTAACGGAGGCCCGCGCCAAGCTCGCACCCACACGGATCGGCAAGAGTGGACAGATCATGGAATGGCTGGAGGATTACGAGGAACCCGAGCCACATCACCGCCACGTTTCCCCGCTCTTCGGGCTGCACCCGTATGACGAGATCACGCCGGACGGCACCCCCGAACTCGCCAAGGCGGCGCGGGTCACGCTGGAACGCCGCGGCGACGCCAGCACCGGTTGGTCGATGGCCTGGAAATCGAATTTCTGGGCTCGCCTCCACGATGGCAATCATTCCCATAAGTTATTAAATATGCTCATCACCAAAGGCGGCGAAAATCTGTTATGTCTTCACCCGCCGTTCCAGATCGACGGCAATTTCGGCGGCACTGCTGCGATCGCGGAAATGCTCATGCAAAGCCACGGCGGCGTGATCCGCTTGCTGCCCGCCCTGCCCGATGCCTGGCCAGAAGGCAAGGTGACCGGCCTGCGCGCCCGCGGCGGTCATCAGGTGGACATCGAGTGGAAAAATGGCAAGGTCACGAACTACCGCATCCACTCGCAGCAATCCGCGAAGCTTACCATCCGCGTGAACGGCGAAACGAAAACCATCCAGTCCGAGAAACTCTGAGTTCCACAAAGCGAAGGAGGATATTGCGATTTTGATTTTTCGGAATTCACCTTAAAGCCGTGAAAAAACCTTGGTTGCATTTCGGGCACCTAAGCGTTCTAAATTCCACGGCGTATCACGACCCCCTGCCATGAAAAAAGAAGACCGCGATTTCCTCTTCCACCTGCTCGAAACTCCCAGCCCTACCGGCTTTGAAATGCGCGGCCAGCGAGTGTGGGCAGACTGGATTAAATCCTACGCGCCGGAGGTCACCTGCGATTCCTACGGCTCCACCTGGGCCAAGCTCCCCGGAAAATCCGAGCGCATCGTGATGCTGGAGTCCCACGCCGACGAGATCGGCTACATGATCAAGCACATCGACAGCAAGGGCTTCCTCCGCATCGACCGTGTCGGCGGATCGGATGCCGCCACCGCCCGTGGCCGCCGCCTCACCATCCTCGGCGAAAAAGGATTTGTCCCGGGCATCATCGGCAACACCGCCATCCACCTCCGCCGCGATGAGGCTGGCCAGGAAAAAGCACCCGCCGTCCATGACCTGTGGGTCGATGTCGGCGCGTCCAGCGCTGCCGAAGTCGCCGCTCTCGGCCTGCGCGTCGGCCACCCCGCCATCTATCAGGACGGACCGATGGAGCTTTCGCACAAGCGCCTCGTCGGCCGCGCCATCGACAATCGCATCGGTGGCTACATCATCGCCCAGGTGATGAAACGCATCGCCGCCGGCAAACGGAAACCGGCGCTCACCCTCATTTGCCTCAATGCCGTGCAGGAGGAAATCGGCGGCAATGGCGCGATGATGGCCACCTACCGCCTCAAGCCGGACCTCTGCGTCTGCCTCGACGTCACCCACGCAACCGACACGCCCGGCATCGATCCTAACAAATTCGGCGATGTCAAACTCGGCGGCGGCCCGGCGCTTTGCCACGGCTCAGCGAACCACCCGCACGTCGTCCAACGCCTCATCGACGTGGCGAACAAGTCGAAACTCCCGATTCAGCACGAGGCCAGCAGCCGCTTCACCGGCACCGACACCGACAAGATCTTCCACTCCCGCGAAGGCATCCCCAGTGCTCTCGTCTCCTTGCCGCTGCGCTGCATGCACTCCGTCGTCGAAACCGCCCACCTCGATGACATCCAGCACACCATCGATCTGCTAACGGATTTCGTGTTATCCCTCGCCGAGAAAGACGATTTCGCCCAAAAGCTGAAATAACTGGAGCGCGGAATTCATTTCGCACGTTTGAAAGCTGGGCGAGAGAACCCGATTGATTAAATTCGCCTCATGCAAAAAGCTCATCGCCGGCAGGTCAGGAGTGGTTCCTGCCAATCCAGACAAACGTAACA
>JBBQDJ010000254.1:0-6099 GCA_038319595.1 Verrucomicrobiales bacterium | reverse complement strand
CGCCGCCGCCGCCGCTTCTAACATCGGTACCGTCACTTCAGTTCAAGTCATCCCACGCCCGCACGACGATCTGTCGAAGCTCGGCACTTGGATTGCCTGATCGTTTTCAGCACTTCAGCTTCTATCAAGATGCTCGTCCTCGTCGCCAACCTTGGCTCAACGTCATTCAAATACCGTCTCTTCCGCATGGACGAGAACGGTGGAAATGACATTGCCAAGGGCGGCTACGAACGGGTGACGGACTATGCGGCGGTGATCGAAGAGGCGCTCGCCACACTCCAGAGTGATGGCATCATCAGTAGCCCGGATGAGATTGATGCTGTCGGTTTCAAGACGGTCCTCGGCAAGGATCTCAGCGGCTGCGTGATCGCCGATCAGAAGGTGATCGACGCGCTCGAAGGCTTCACTGCCGTAGCTCCTGCGCACAACCCGCCGTATGCGGCAGGCATCCGGCAGTTTGAAAAATCACTGCCCAAGGCCCGTCTCGTTGCATTATTTGAAACTGCGTTCTATCAGTGGATCTCCGCGGCTTCAGCCCAATACGCGATTCCCCGTGCTTGGCGTGACATCGGCATCCGCCGCTATGGATTCCATGGGGCCAGCCACAAGTTCATCGCCGAGCGCTCCGCCGAGCTTTGTGATCGAAATGATGTCGCCGAAATCGCGCGTCGCCTCTACCTCGACGGCCCACAGTCTGTTAGCGGGCATCCGCTGCGCGTGGTTTCCTGTCACCTCGGTGGCTCCAGTTCAGTGACCGGTATCCTCAACGGGGTAGCGATCGGCACCAGCATGGGATTTTCCCCGCAGAGTGGTCTGCCACAAAATAACCGCGTGGGCGAACTCGACTCAGGTGCGATTCCTTATGCCATGCGCACGCTTGACATCTCACTCGATGAAGCGGAACGGCAGCTCACCAAGGAATCCGGGCTGCTAGGCTTATCCGGTGTCTCTAATGATATTCGCGATATCAATGCCGCTGCTGCGCAAGGTAATGCCGATGCCCAACTCGCCATCGACGCGCTCGTCCACTCGATCCGCCACTGGATCGGTGCTTTTAACTTCGAACTCGGCGGTCTCGATGCCCTCGTTTTCACCGCCGGCATCGGCGAAAATGGCAGCGACCTGCGTGCCGCAGTTTGCAAAAATCTCGAAGGTTTCGGCATCCTACTCGATCCCGCCAAGAACAAGACCTGCCGCGCGACCGAGGCCATTATCAGCGCCGATGATTCACTCGTAAAAATCATCGTCATCCCCGCCAACGAGGAACTCGTCCTCGCCCGCGAAGTTTTTCGCAAGCTCTCCTAACATTCTCACATCTAACCATTCACACCAAACAAATACTACCATGGCCAAACAAGCAGTTGGACTTCTAGAAACCCGCGGCCTCGCCTGTCTCGTCGTTGGCGTTGACGCGATGCTCAAATCCGCAAACGTCGAACTCGCCGGTCCGATGAAGCAAGTCGGCAGCGCGCTTTGCAATGCCGTCGTCACTGGCGATGTCGCTGCGGTGAAAGCCGCACTCGATGCCGGTGCCGCCGCCGCTTCCGAAGCCGGCGAAGTCGTCAGCGCTCACGTCATCGCCCGTCCGGACGATGCGATCGACGGCGTCCTTCCCAAGGACCCAGGTGCCGCCGCTCGCGCTCCGCGCAAGTAATCTTGTCATGCCGCGCCCGCAGTTCTCACCGGCTACGGGCGTGGTCACCCCATCACCCTGATGTTCCTAGCAGAAGTCATCGGACAAGTCGTCTCCACGAAAAAGGACGAGCTCATGGTCGGGAGGAAACTCCTGATCTTGCGCCCTCAACTCGTGGACGAGAAAGATCCGACTAAATTCAAAGCCGGCCAGAACACCATCGTCGCCATCGATACCGTTGGCGCTGGCGAAGGTGAGCTCGTGCTTTTCTGTCAGGGCAGCTCGGCTCGCGCCGCCCAGGGACTCAAATTGATCCCGGTAGACGCCGCCATCGTCGCCATCATCGACCGCGTCGAAGTCCTCGGCAAAACGGTCTACAAAGGCGGCTGAACCGCATTATCTAAATTTCCCGACGCATTACTTTTTGCATGAAAACTCTCGATCCCGAAACCCTCCGCTCCGTGGTGGAAGCCGTCGTCTCCCGGATAACCGCCGCTAACAGTCAGGCGCCCGCACCCACGCCGGCTGCCGCAGCGAAATCATCCTCCTGCGGCTGTGGCTGCTCCGGCAGCACTGGCGGATACGGTGTTTTCACCTGTGTGGATAAGGCCGCGGAAGCCGCGCACGAAGCGCACCTCCAATTGAAAAAACTCGGAGTCGCCGGCCGTGCGAAGGTCATTGAAATCGTCAAGACCCTCGCTGTCGCAAATGCCGAACCCTGGGGCCGCTTCGAGTTTGAGGAGACCAAGATCGGGCGCCTCGATCACAAGATCGCCAAGCTGCTCATCACCAAAAATGTCCCCGGCACCGAGTGGCTCCAGCCTTATGCGATGAGCGGCGACGGCGGCATCACGCTCGAGGAGTACGCGCCCTTCGGTGTGATCGGTGCGATTCTTCCTGTCACCCATTCCGTTCCTACTCTAACGGGCAATGTCATCAATATGGTAGCCGCCGGAAACTCCGTTGTTTTCAACCCGCATCCCGGTGGTGCCCGTAGCGCGGCGATGGCCGTGCGCGCATACAACGAAGCGATCAAACGCGAGCTCGGCATCGAGAACCTCATCACCACGGTCGAGAGTCCTTCGTTAGAATCCTTCGATCTCCTTTGCAAGAACCCGCACGTCGCCCTGCTCGCCATCACCGGCGGCCCGGCAGTCGTTAACGCTGCGATGAAATCCGGTAAGCGCGCGATCTGCGCCGGCCCGGGAAATCCCGTCGTCGTCGTCGATGAAACCGCCGATCTCGGCCGCGCCGCCCGCGGCATCGTCGAGGGTGGTGCCTTTGATAACAACCTCCTCTGCATCGGTGAAAAAGCCGTGTTCGTCGTCGGCTCCGTATTTAGTCGCTTCTGTGAGGAGCTTCAAAAAGCCGGTGCTGCCCGCATCAATTCGCAGCAGTTGGAAAAACTAACTGCCGCCGCGTTCACTTTCAAGCCGGGCGAAGGTGGCGGCTGCTCGCACGCCTCCGTGAATCGCGCCCTCGTCGGTGCCGATCCATCGAAACTGGCCGAACACGCTGGAACCACCGTTCCTAACGGCACTCAACTGCTTTTCGCCGAGACCGACGCCGATCACGCATTTGTCCAAGAAGAACAGATGATGCCGATGATGCCGATCGTCCCCGTGCCCGACTTCGAAACCGGCGTCCGCGAAGCGAAACGCGCCGAGCATAACTACCGCCACTCCGCCATCATTCACACTAAGGACGTCGATCACATGACCTACATGGCCAAGGAAATGGACACCACCATCTTCGTGAAAAACGGAGCCTCCGTCGCCGGCCTCGGCCTCGGTGGGGAAGGCTATCTTTCCTATTCCATCGCCACCACCACGGGTGAGGGGATTACCACTCCCAAGACCTTCACCCGCGTCCGCCGCTGCGTGCTTGTCGAAAACCTCCGCATCATCTGATTTCAGTTTTCAGCTTTTCAGTATTTCAGCTTTTACCAAAATGATTCTCGCCCAAGTCGTCGGCCATGCGGTCAGCAGTCATTCCCATCCCTCACTCAAGGGATACAAGATGATGCTGTGCCAAGCTCTCGATGCGGATGAGAAACTCAGTGGAGCGCCGATGGTCGCCATCGATCTTTTCGGAGCCGGCCTTCATTCGAAGGTAATGGTTTCCACCGACGGACTCGGTGCCCGCCACATCGTCCACGATGATAAATCACCGATCCGGAATTTCATCCAAGGCATTGTTGATTGAGCAAAAGCTGAAACCCTGAAAACTGAAATTCTGAAACCATGACGCCTCATTCACGAAGATTCGCTACCAAACATCCACGGAACATCCACTCTTCCATTTCAACATTTCAGTGTTTCAGCATTTCAGCATTTACCCAATGCGCGTAGCCCAAGTCATCGGTCGAGTGACCCTGAGTATCCAAGATCCCTCCTTCAAAGGCGGCCGCTGGCTCATGGTCAATCCGCTTGATGCCGGGCAGTTCAACGACGCTTGCCGGAAAGCTCCTGCTATTTCTGCTCAATCCTCGCTCGTCGCCTACGACAACCTCGGTGCCGGTGACGGTGACATTGTCGGCATCGTCGAGGGCGCCGAAGCCACCGCCCCATTTGATTTTCCGATCCCCATCGACGCCATCACCGTCGCCATTTTCGATTCATTGTCTTACGAACCACCAGCCGCGTAAACCCTTCCAACCATCCTAACTTATGAGCAAGCAAGTCTTCACCGCCGCCGATATTGAAGCCCACCTGAGATCCGGAAAAACGGCTGCCGACCTTCCGAAGGGTTCGATCCTAACACCTTCCGCTAAAGACGTGCTCCGCGATGGCCTCGGCCCGGTGCGTGCCGGTGGGGCTGGCAGTTCCGCTCCTGCTGCGCAAGCCACCGCCTACGCCGAGCCGATCCTGCCAGATTACGAATTCAAATGGACTCCCGGCAAGGACCCCAAGACTCCCGCAGAAATCGCCGCATTCTTCAATTCCCCCGCCATCGTCGAGCTCAAGAAGCGCATGGTCGAAATCGGCCAGCGCATGTGGAATCGAGAATACACGGATGGCAACGGTGGCAATCTAACGATCCGCGTTGGCGACAACCTCGTCCTCTGCACACCCACCCTCGTTTCCAAAGGCTTCATGACCATCGAGCAAATGTGCCTCGTGGACATGGAAGGCGTCCAACTTGCCGGGAAATACAAGCGCACCTCCGAGTGCATGACCCACCTTGCGATCATGAAGCGCCAGCCCAAGGCAAAAGCCTGCTGCCACGCGCACCCGCCGCACGGCACCGCCTTCTCCGTCGCCGGTGTGCAACCGCCTACTTGTATGATTCCTGAGGCGGAAGTTTTCCTCGGTCAGATCGGTCTATCGGAATATCAGACGCCCGGCACTCCCGCGAATGCGGTCGCCGTCGGTGATGCCGCTGTCGATCACATGGCCGTGCTGATGGTCAACCACGGTGTCATCACCTGGGGCAAGGACATCGAGGACTCCTATTGGAAAATGGAGAACGTCGAGTCCTATTGCAAAACCATCTGGGTCGCTTCACAGATCAATGGTGGAAAACTTCTAACCATCACCGGTGGCCAAGCCAAAGAGCTCATCGCGCTCCGCAAAGTGCTCGGCATGGAAGACAAGCGCGCCAACTGGCAGGAATGCCAGCTTTGCGACAACGCCGCATTCCAGCCCGGCACGGTTTGCCAGATTCCGGACAAAGTGAGCGCGCCATCCAGCGGCTCCGCCAAGCTCGATCCCGAAGCCGAAAAGCTCGTCCAGATGCTCACTGATCAGATCCTCGCTGCGACCAAGTGAGCACCGAAGATAAAGAATTTTGACAGAATGATTTAGGACAGAATGATAAGAGATTGGATGGAGGATTGCCAAAGGCATTCGCCTCACTCATCTGCCAAAACCAATCATTCTGTCACAAAATCATTCTGTCAGATCTCTCCAGTAAGCGATCATCTATCCGCTACCTTTCTGTTATGAAAACTCCCATTACCGTCTCCATCACCGGCGCGGCCGGCCAGATCGGCTATGCCCTGCTTTTCCGCATCGCGTCCGGCTTTGTCTTCGGCCCTGACCAACCGGTCATTCTCCGCCTGATCGATATCGAACCCGGCATGGCTGCGCTGCAAGGCGTCATGATGGAGTTAGACGACTGCGCGTTCCCGTTGCTCAACGAAGTGATCGGCACCTCGGATCTCAACGAAGGTTTCAAAGGCACCAACTGGGCGCTGCTCGTCGGCTCCGTGCCGCGCAAGGCCGGAATGGAGCGCGCAGATCTTCTTGGCATCAACGGCAAGATTTTTACCGGTCAGGGCAAGGCGATCGCCCGCAATGCCGCCAAGGACGTCCGCGTGTTGGTTGTTGGAAACCCCTGCAACACGAATGCCCTCATCGCCATGAACAATGCCGAGGGCGTGCCAAAAGATCGCTTCTTCGCGATGACCCGGCTCGATGAAAATCGCGCCAAAAGCCAACTCGCCAAGAAGGCCAGCGTCCATC
>JBBQDJ010000253.1:0-6101 GCA_038319595.1 Verrucomicrobiales bacterium | reverse complement strand
CCAGGCGCTAACGCTTGGCAGCGCCACCTCGGCAATTCCGTTCATCATCGGCGACATCGAAACTCCGGCTGCGTCCCTCACGCTCAGCGCGGCCTCCACCAATACCGCGCTGGTCCCCGTTTCTAACATCGTCTTCGGCGGCAGCGGCGCGAACCGCACGGTCACCATCACCCCGGCGGCCGGCCAAATTGGAAACTCGTCGATCACCATTTCTGTTAGCGATGGAAGCCTCGCTGCCAGCCGGACCTTCCTCCTTACTGTCACGGGCAGCGCCTTGGATGCCTGGCGCTTGGCCAATTTCAACACCCTCAGCAATACCGGCGACGCGGCCAATAGCGCGGACCCCGATGGCGATGGCCAGACCAACATCGACGAATACGCAGCCGGGACGAATCCGAAATCTGCGGCAGACGTCTTCAAGGTTTCGTCCGCTACGATCTCCGGCTCGGAGTTCTCCGCCGTTGTTCCCGTGAAGGCCGGCAGGATCTACTCGCTCCAGCGGCGTGCGGACCTGGAAATCGGACCGTGGACAACCGTCACCACCACCGGGATCCAAGCCACCGACGGGACGCGGACCCTTACCGACCCGGGCGCTCCCGCAAACCGGGGATTCTACCGAGTGCTCGTCAGTCTGCCTTCGCCTTAGCCCGATTTCTCATTGGCTAGCGAATTTTCCCAAGCCTACGGCATTTGGGTATGAGAGCTGCTAATGCGAGTCACCCTTCGCATGAAAAGCCCGGTTTCCCAAATCCTCAAAACCCTCCACGAACGCTACGCAAACCTGACCGAGGGCCAAGTCGCGGACTACATCCCCGAGCTTTCGAAGGTCGATCCCAAGCTGTTCGGCATCTGCATCGCCACGCGCGACGGTCACGTTTACGAAGTCGGCGATACGCGCCACAAATTCACGATTCAATCGATTTCCAAAGCCCTCAGTTACGGCCTTGCCCTCGAGGATCGTGGGGAGGAGCACGTGCTTTCCAAGATCGGCGTGGAACCATCGGGCGATGCGTTCAACGCGATCAGCCTGAAGCCGGACACCGGTGCGCCGTTCAATCCGATGATCAACGCCGGAGCCATTGCGACTTGCGGGCAGATCCTCAATTTGGGCGGCGAATCCCGCATCCAGCGCATCGCCAACTATCTATCAAAATGTGCGGGCGGGCAGCTCGACATCGACGAAGAGGTTTACAACTCGGAGAGCGCGTCCGGCCATCGGAACCGCGCCATCGGCTGGATGCTGCGCAACTTCGGCATCATCGACGAAGACCCACGCGACATCGTGGAAACCTACTTTCTCCAGTGCTCGCTCAAGGTGACCTGCGCCGATCTCGCCGTGATGGGTGCCACGCTCGCCAACCAAGGCATCAATCCAATCACTGGCGAGCGCGCCATCGCCCATGAATATGTGGACAACGTGTTAGGCGTGATGGCGAGCTGCGGCATGTATGACTGGTCCGGCGAGTGGATCTATCGGGTGGGCCTGCCCGCTAAGAGCGGCGTGGGTGGCGGGATCATCGCGGTGCTTCCAGGACAGCTCGGTATCGGGGTATTCTCGCCGCCGTTAGACGAGCAGGGAAACAGCGTCCGAGCGATCCGGGTGTGCATGGATCTCGCCCGTGAACTGGCCCTGCACATGTTCAATCCCAGTGCCGTCCCACCACCGGCGCTGAGGCGGAGTTACAGCGCCTCGCAGGTCAACTCCCGCCGCCGACTTCCGTCGAAAGCGTTCCACGCACTGCGCCGTTACGGCGAGCGGATCCGCGTCATGGAACTGCAGGGGCCGCTGCTTTTTTCTACCTTCGAGCCGGTCATCCGCGAGTTGGTGAAGCAGGTCGCTTACTGCCAGCACGTGATTCTGAATTTCACCTACGTCTTCTCGATCGATCAAGTCTGCGTGCGGATGCTTCAGGATGTCACCAAGCAGCTTGCCGCCAGCGGAGTGAAGCTCGTCTGCTGCGGCACGGGCAAGATCTTAAAATCCTCCAGTTCGGCGGCTTTGGAGGAAATCACCCAGTTTCCTAACGAAGACGCGGCGCTGGAGTTCTGTGAGAACGAAGTGCTCTCGCAAGTGCTACCGGACTATCAGAAAGCACCCCTTCCCGTCACGCTTGCCGACTGCGCACTCTTCGCAAAATGCAACGACACTGAGATCATGCTACTCGACGAAGGAATGGAAACCGTTGCCTTCGAAGCCGGAGAAACTATCATCCACACCGGCACCCGCGCAGATGAACTTTTCATCCTGACTTCCGGCAGCGTGGAGGTCCGCTTGCGCCTCGAAGGAAAGCGGCTTCTGCGCCTCGACGTGTTCTCTGCGGGAATGAGTTTTGGCGAAATGGCGTTTCTCGACGGTTCGCCCCGCTCCGCCGACATTGTCGCCACCGCTCCAGTGACCTGCCGCGTCATCAGCCGCCCGCTTTTCGAAGCTCTCGGCGAGAAATGCCCGGCGCTGAAAACAAAGATCCTTCACGAAATTTCACTCCAGCTCAGTGATCGCCTGCGGCAGGCAAACATCGAAATCTCGGCACTACGAAGTTGACGATCCTCCAGCGAACGCGAGGCGGTCCGGTTTGTTAGCAAGCCCCCCACCCGCTGTTGTGGCGAAATCTGCGAGAGCGCTCAGGCCGGGAGACCGGGAAATCAACATCCCTGCCTGCTTTCAAGATTACTGGCGATTTCCCTGCGCCATCCGTCTTGCCTTGGTGTTGCATCTGCCTGATGAAATCCACTCGACTCCTTCCGCTGCTGGTTCTGATCGCCGCCACCACGGCAGTCAGCGCAGATCCATTCGACGACCGGGACACTAACAAAGACGGGAAACTCTCCCCCAAGGAACTGCCGGCACCGTTGCGCCGCAACTTCGAAGTTGCGGACACGAACCATGATGGCTCCATCGATCGCGACGAAGACCGGACCATCCGCGAGCGGAACCGCAAGCAGACACCAGGGGCTCCAGGGCAAGTTCCGGCAAGCGTCAAAGCAACGATGGACATCCCCTACGCCGACACCGACAACCCGGCGCAGCGCCTCGACCTCTACCTGCCGACGAAACCCGCGAGCGATAAACCACTGCCGGTGATCGTTTACATTCATGGCGGAGCCTGGCGGGCCGGAAGCAAATCAGGCGGCCGCAGCACCCTGATGCCGTATTTCACCGGAGGCCAATACGCCGGGGTGAGCGTCGAATACCGATTCAGCCAGGAGGCAAAATGGCCTGCGCAAATCAACGATTGCAAGGCGGCCATCCGCTGGATCAAAGGGCATGCAAAAGAGTACAACCTCGATCCAGAGAAAATCGCCGTTTGGGGGGGCAGTGCCGGTGGACACCTCGTCGCCATGCTCGGCGTCAGCGGTGATGTCAAGGAACTCGAAGGTAGCTTGGGAAAACACACCGATCAAAGCAGCCGCATCGCCTGCGTGGCAGACTATTTCGGTCCCACCGACCTGCTGACGATGGGCGATTTCCCCAGCACGATGAAGCACAACGCCGCCGACTCACCGGAGAGCATCCTCATCGGTGGTGCAATCCAGGAGAACAAGGAAAAGGCACGCGCTGCCTCGCCGCTGACCTACGTCACCAAGGACGACGCCCCGGTTTTCATCGCACACGGCACCAACGACCCTTTAGTTCCCTTCAACCAGACCGAGATCTTTGCCGCAGCCCTCCAGAAGGTGGCGGTGCCGGTCTATGTTGAAGCCATCGAGAATGGCGGCCACGGCGGCTTCGAAGGGCCTAAACTCAACGCAAGGTTGAAGGCGTTCTTCGACCATTACTTGTTAGGGGCTGCAACAACCATCGAAACTGGAACGCTGAAAGTCCACGAATAGCAGCCTATCCGGCAGGAGTTCATCCGATTACCTCCCACTGCAAGTCGCCGCGCTTATGCGCACACTTTAAAAAAAAGCGGCCCGGCTGATGATCCGCCCCAGGAAAAACCCATTAACCCGAGGTGGCGTCTCAGCCGGACCGACTATCGTGTCGCGACAACAATAGAACGCGCGGGAAACGCCGATCTGTCTGAAATCCTGCATTTTTTTCAAAAAAGTTTTTCTTCGGGTTCGCAGCCTCTTGCGGCGTCCTCCGGTTGGTGCTGGTGAAAGGCTTTCCACAAGGGAAACCTTTGTTGCGTCGCCGCTTTCAAAATCGACCGCATGTCGCCTGCCGGACCGGGCAGGTTCACACGCGATTGAGCCGGGCCTGCCCGGACTCGACGACGAAACTGGCCCGCGTATTGAGCGGGGCACCGGGCATCGTGACAAATGGCACCGTGCGGTAGTCGGTGCGCCATTGCTGCGGGGTGATCTCGCAGCGGACGTAGCCGCGCTCGGCGTTGAAGTATTTCACGAATGGGTTTTCTGAGAGAAGTTGGTCAGTGGATTTCGGTGTCTCGGCACCGTTTCCGCCGGTGCTGATAGACGTGCCGATGAATTCGGTGGCGACCGTCTGCGAATCGAGTTCGTCGAAATCGGCAATGAGCTCGTTAGCCCAGTTACAGTGAATGTCGCCGGTGATGACGACAGGATTCTTGATCTGCCGCTCGGTGAAATGCCGGAGCAAGCGGCGGCGTTCAAATTCATAACCGGGCCATTGGTCCATGCTGTAGCCGACCGCCTCGCCAGGCGTTTTGTCCAATCGCGCGACCGGGATCTGCTGTGCGAGCACATTCCAGGTGGCGGCGGAGCGTTCGAGGCCGGAGAAAAGCCAGTCGCGCTGCTGGTCGCCCATCAGCGTGCCCTTCGGATCGAGGAGGATGGGATGTGGCGGTTTAACGCCGTCGCCCTGCGGTTGGCGTGTGCGATATTGGCGGGTGTCGAGCACGTGGAAATTTGTGAGCCGCCCGAAGTTGAGACTCCGGTAGAGCAGCATGTCCGGGCCGTGCGGCAAGGCACTGCGGCGGAGCGGCATGTTCTCAAAATAGGCCTGATAGGCGGCAGCGCGACGCAGCAAAAATTCGGCTCGCGGTGTGGCCTGCGCGATCTGGTCGTTGGCGTAGTTGTTAGCGACTTCGTGGTCGTCCCAAGTGACGATCCAAGGTGCCATTTCGTGGGCACGCTGAAGGGCGGGGTCGGTCTTGTATTGGGAGTAGCGGAGGCGATAGTCCTCGAGAGTCACGCAGGGGCCGGACGAGTGACGGCGCACCTCACCCTCGGCGGAGCCACCTTCGTAAATGTAGTCGCCGAGGTGCACGACAAGATCGAGGTCTTCCCGGGCGAGGTGCTCGTAAGCGGTGTAGTGGCCTCGCTCGTAGTGTTGGCAGGAAGCAAAGGCGAAGCGCAGCCGGTCCGGAAGGGCATCGGAGGCCGGGGAGGTCCGGGTGCGGCCCTTGGCACTGACTTCGCCACCGACCTTGAACTGATACCAATACCATCGGTCCGGGCGGAGGCCGGAGACTTCGACATGGACGGAGTGTGACCAATCGGGGGTGGCAATGGAGGTGCCGGATTGCACGATTCGGGTCATCGCTTCGTCGTCGCAGACTTGCCACGCGACTTCGACAGCTTCCGCAGGCATCCCGCCGCCCGGTTCGAGGGGGCGAGGAGCGAGGCGGGTCCACAGCACCACCCCATCCGGGATCGGATCGCCCGAGGCGACTCCGAGTGAGAACGGGTAGGCCGAGAGTTTTGGGTTGGAAATGATCACGCCGCGGGCCCGGTTAGAGAAGAGCGCGGCGGCGGCAAAGGAAACGGAGCCCGCGAGGAACGTGCGGCGAGTCGGCGTTTGCGTGTGGCGCAGGGGAAAGAGCGGAACTGGCATGGGAGCAGGGGCAGCAGTCACTGCTGGGTTGAGATGGCGGTGATATATCTCCTTACTAGGCCGGCTGCCTGCTAGACACCTAGGTTACGGGCGCGGATTCCGTAGAAGGTGGGACCATGAAGGTCTATTTTCACTGGACGTGAGCATAGCGCTCTTGTCCGCAGTGCCAAGATTTTATGGCGGCGTTGGATTCGGACGGGTGGGTTTTCTCTCGTGGCTGGTTCAACTGTCCCCGGAATCCATTGAACCCCGATCCCGACGCCTCATCACCCGATGCTTGTCGGCGCGCACGGCGGACAAAAATCGGCTCACCGATTCACCGAAACACCACTTCCGTCCCCTT
>JBBQDJ010000252.1:0-6118 GCA_038319595.1 Verrucomicrobiales bacterium | reverse complement strand
CAGACAGCGGCACGGTTTTCCGCCGACGCCTCGCATCAGCTCAAGACGCCGGTTTCCATTCTGCGTGCCGGACTCGACCATCTGTCACGGGAAACCAATCTGAGCGAAAGCCAGGCGGCCGAAGTTTCTCTTCTGCGCCAGCAAACCCGCCGTCTAACTGCTCTGATCGAAGACCTGTTATTGTTAGCGCAGGTCGATGCCGGACGCTTAGAGATGGAGGTGGCATCGATCGATTTGAAACCGCTGATAGAAAATGCCGGAGACGACCTACAGACCATGGTCACCGCCAACGAGATCGAGGTGGAAATCGATGTTCCCGAATCACTACCGGCCTTGGCAGACCGCAGGCGGGTGGCGCTGGTTCTGCAGAATCTGGTAGAAAACGCCGCCAAATATACTGCCGACGGCGGACGTGTTAGAATTACCGGGTCCCATGCAGCCGGCTGGTCAGCGGTGCGGGTGGCGAATACCGGCGCACCGATCCCGGACGAGGATCGCGAGCGGATTTTCGACCGCTTCCGGCGGGGTGCCACGGTCGGCGAGAATGTTAGAGGCCACGGCCTGGGGCTCAACATCGCCCGCGAGTTGATCCGCGCCCATGGCGGCGATCTCACGCTGATGCCAGCCGAGCCGGGGTGGGTCGCATTTGAATTTCGGCTACCGTCCGAGCTCAACGCGGGGTGACCGCCTTCGCCTGCACGGCGGCCAGTTGTTTTTGCGCGGTGACCGGCAGGCTTGCCCAGTTCGATTGCAGCCAGTCTTGAGCCGCGACGTCATCGGTTTTCCGCCAGTCATTGAAATAACGGGACAGTGTGTCGTTGCGCGCGATCTCGGAAGACATGCCGAGAGCCAATGCCATCGCATCCGGTTGATTGGTTTGTGCTAACACATCACCGAGGCTTCGACGCGCACGATCTGCCATCGGGTCCGTGCTGGAAGCCTCGATCCATTGCTGCATGCCGACCGGATCAGTGCCAGCCCATGAATAAAGTGCTCCGGTCACCCCGTCGGCGGACTGGGCGGTGGGCAGGCTGTTCAGCCAGTCGAGCGCCGCCTGTGGTTCGATCGCTCCCCAAGTCGTGCCGATGTGGGCGATCACTTGGCGGCGGGTGTTCTCATCGGTGATTGTATTGCTCCAAGCCACCGCCGCGTGGATGTCGCTGGCAGCCCAAACGGTCGCAAGGGTCGCGGCGGCTTCATTCTTGGAAGGTCCCTCGGGCAAAGTGGCCACCCATTTCGCGGTGGCGGCGGGGTCGCTGGTCGCCCAAATGTCGGTGATGGCGATGGCGAGATTGAGATCCTCTCCTTTCGCGAGGGTTCCGGAGAAATGGTCGGCCGCGGCCTTCGGATCATCGGCGGCCCAGGTCCCGGCGACCGCGACGACGGCGGTGTCCCTAGCATGACCGGTGGCGAGTCCGCGAGCCCATTTCGCCGCGGCGACGGGATTGGTTTCCGCCCAAGTGCTGGCTAGAGCATTGAACAGGGGTTGCGAGGTCAGGCCGGTCCCGGTCAACCAGGTGGCGGCTTGCTCCGGTGACCGCCGTGACCAGCCAATCATCAGGTCTGTCAGGGCGCGGTCTTTCAAGGGCCCTGTTAGATTCTGGTCCGCCCACAGCCACGCTTCACGCGGGTTTCCGTCCGCCCATTTATTCATCGCGATGCCGACGGAATCGGAGAGAAGCTGGCCCGCTTGGAAATTCGCCTTGGCGAAATCAAGCGCTGAAACGGGATCGATCGCGGCCCACACGCCGTAGAGTCCGCGGTAAAACTCGAGTTGGTCTTGGAGTGAGGAAATCGCCGCAGCTTCGATGAGCGCGTCATGGAGATTCTTGCGGGCGGCATCGGCGCCGGCTTTTCTTAACCCCTCGGCCCGGTCAGCTCCGGTGAGAGTTGCCTGGGTTTCCGATGACACCGCCGCCACCGCAGGGATCCGGTTCGCTGAAGAAGAAGTGCGCCGGGTCGAAGCCAGCGGATTCCTCTGATCCCCCGGTGTTTCCAAAGTCGGCGCGACCCACCAAGTAAGAGTCGTACCCAGCAAGGCACCGGCGACCACCAGGAAGGTGTTCGCGGCGACAGAGCCGTTCCTAGGTAATCTCATACTCTTCAACAGGCTAGCTGGGGTAATACGGCGGGAGCAATCTGATCTCCGTAACCGATTGGTTACAGATTTTTCGCCTCGCCAGTTTGGATGATGCGAAACATTGCATGGACAGTCATCGATTGCTATTCTTGTTTCACCGCAAGTCGCACCCATGTTTCTCGGATTACGTTCATTGTTCCGCGTCCTTCTCGTCATTCTGGCGACGGTGGTTTGCGTAACCACATCCGCGCGCGGGGCTTTCGAAGTGTTACAAACGTTTCAACGTCCGGGGAGCCAGCCGTTGGGGAGCTTATTAAAATTGCCGAATGGCAAGGCTTACGGGACCGCCAGTGCGGGCGGAGCGTTCGGCTTCGGCTCGGTGTTCCGGGTCAGCGCCACCGGCCAGGTCGACACCCTCATTTCTTTCACCGGAGCGAGCGGCAATGCGCCGGGAGACGGCCCGACCGCCGGGCTGGTGCTGGGTTCGAACG
The DNA here is from genome assembly GCA_038319595.1 of Verrucomicrobiales bacterium. GTDB lineage: Bacteria > Verrucomicrobiota > Verrucomicrobiia > Verrucomicrobiales > Akkermansiaceae > Luteolibacter. The sequence goes on along the minus strand of JBBQDJ010000252.1, from coordinate 3,547 downwards.
GCGCGTTTTACGGCACCACCGCGGCGGGCGGAGCCAAGGGCTTCGGAGTGATTTTCAAGGTCACCGAGGCTGGGGTTTACACCAAGTTGGTGGATTTCACCGGCATAAAAGGCGCCGCCAAGGGCTCGGTCCCCGGCCCCCTGCTTGCCCATCCCGACGGTTTTCTCTACGGCACCACCGAGGCTGGCGGTGCATCAGGAAACGGCACGATTTTTAAACTCAGCCTTGCCGGGACTTTCACCACCCTGGCGCAGTTCACCGGTGCGACCTCCGGTGTCAGGCGCGGTGCCGAACCGGTCGGCAAGCTCGCCGCCAACGGCACCACTTTGTATGGCGTCACCCGCCGCGGTGGAGCAGGAAACTTAGGCACGATCTTCAGAATCACCACCAGCGCCCTTTTCACCGATCTCGTGGATTTCAACGGCACCAAACGGGGCGCAAATCCGGCGGGAGGGTTGGTTCTTCACACCGATGGGAAATTTTACGGCACCACGGAGTTCGGCGGCAGTAGTGGCTTCGGCACCTTGTTCCGGTTGACCAAGGCGACCAAACCAGTTTTCACCACCTTGCGCAGTTTCTCCGACGCCACCGGATCTCAACCGGTGGGCGAACTCGTCAGCGCTTCGGGAACCAGTTTGCTCGGTTGTTGCGCGGCGGGAGGCACCCGCGGATTCGGCGGAATCTTCCGCTTCACCACCGCCAGCAGCTATTCGCTTTTAAAAAGTTTCGAAGGCGAGAGCGGATCCACCGTGGGTGCCGTTCCAAGAGCCGGAGTGGCCTTGGGCAAAGACGGCCTCTTTCACGGGGTCACGTCCGCAGGTGGCCCCGGCAATCTTGGCACCGTGTTCAATATTTCCGCCACCGGGGTGTTCACTGCGGTTGCGAATCTCTCCCCGATCGCCGGTTGGATGCCCTCCGGCGCACCGGTGGCAGACGCCACCGGCGGCTGGATGTTTCCCATGGCTTCCGGGGGAATTGGAGGTGGAGGAACCCTCCTCGACTGGAATCCCACTTCCGGCCTGACACTGGCGGCCTCCCTCGGCGGCTCTCTGGGAGATGCTCCGGATGGGGCTCTCATGGAAAAAGGCGGCAGCTTCTATGGCGTGACCAGCCGTGGTGCTGCATCCGCCCGTGGATCCGCCTTCAGCTACACCCCGGGCATCGGTGCGGTTCTGGTGAGCGACTACTCGACCAGCGCCGGATCCCTAGCCGAGGGCGGATTCGTCATCGGCGCGGATGACGCCCTCTACGGGGCCGCACGCGAAGGCGGGGCCAATGCGAAAGGCACCCTCTACAAGGTAACCACCGCAGGGGTCCAGACCCGGGTCCTATCCTTCACCGGCACGAGCGGATTGGCACCCGGCACGACCCCGCGCGGACCACTGATTTTCCATCCCAGCCAATCGTTCTATGGCGTGGCCCAAGCCGGCGGCAGCTCCAACACCGGAGTCATCTTCAAACTCTCGGCGGCGCAAGTTTACACGGTCCTCGCGACCTTCGGAACCACCGGCCCGCGCAGCCCCCAAGGCGGGCTGGTCCTCGCCACCGACGGGTTTCTCTACGGCACCACCTCGCGCGGCGGGACCGCTGATGCCGGTACGATTTTCCGCATCAATCCGGCCGACGACAGTTGGTCCGTCGTCGCCGAGTTCGACGGCGTGACAGCGGGCAACCCCGCCGGTGAACTCCACGCCGCCGCTGACGGCTCAGTGCTCGGATTTGCCACCTCGGGGAGCGCTGGAAATGGCGCCGTTTTCCGATTTCACCCCGGCGGTGCCCTTGAGATCCTCGCCTCGTTCACCGGAACCTCCGGCTCTACCCCGGGTTCCGCCAGCGCCAACGACGGCGCAGGCCTCGTCTTCACCGGCGGACTCGCCACCTCGGTCGACGGCACGGTTTACGGCACAGCCTCGGGCGGCGGCACCGCTGGCGGCGGCGTGTTTTTCCGCATTCCTCCCACCGCCCCGACACCAGTCGCTTTGAAAAGCGCTACCCTCGCGACGGTGACCTTCACCCAAGACCAAGCTGATCCCGACCACGACGGACTGGTCAATCTGGTGGAATACGCCGCTGGAACCAATCCTAGCGTGCCCGACAGTCAATTGCTCCAGCCCACCCTAGCAGCCTTCGAAAATGGCCAAAGCCTTTCATTACTGTTTCCGCGCGACCCCGCCCGCTCCGATGTCACGATCACCATCGAGGCATCCTCAAACCTCGCCCCGCCGTGGATTCCTCTCGCCACCAGCGTCGCCGGCGGGCCGTTTTTAGGGATCGGCTACTGCTCCGGCGAGACGGCCGGCGGCGGCCTCAAGTCCGTCCTCATCCGCGACACCGCCACCACCCTCTCCGCCCCCTCTCGCTTCATCCGGATCCGCGTGACCCGCTGAATCCTCCGCCGCTATTCTTACCAAGCCGTTACCTCAAAACTTTTGCAACCCTCCGCCAACAGGATTTAATGCTATCTCAAGCGTGGGATCACTCCCCACATTCCCCCACTCTCATGACCGTGAAATTTCACCCTCTCTTCCGCGCCAAGACCGGCCTCGGGTGGATCGTGGCCATGGCTTTCGTCCTCCTTCCGCTGCACCTGCGTGCCGCCAACGACGCCCCAGACCTCGACGGCGACGGAATCCCTAACATCGTCGATCCCGACATCGATGGGGATGGCATCCCCAACGCCCTCGATGACAACATCGACGGCGGCATCGCCAAAACCGGCCCCTACGCCGGTCGTTACCTTGGCGACCACGTCAACAATGACAACCCCGCCGAACTGGACATCGACGCCGACAATCTCGCTGATGATTCGCTGGGCGAAACCGACATCGACGGCGATGGCAAAACGGACAACGACGCACTCGAACTCGATGAGGACGGAGACCGGCGCGCCGACAACTCACCCGACGAACTCGACATCGATGGCGACGGCCGCATGGACGATGCAGACAACGAGGACGACATCGACGGTGACAGCCTCGACGACGACGATCTTGTGGAAACCGACATCGACGGCGACGACTCGTCTGACTTCGTTGATTCCGACATCGACGGCGACAGCCGGTCTAACAGCGCGAGTGATGAGAACGACATCGATGGCGATGGCATCGCTAACATCGACGACGACGATGGCGATGGCGACGGATACAAAAACCGCGACGACGGCGACGACGACAACGACGGAATCGACGACGAGGATGACGACGACCACCACAACGAGGTCGACGAGGAGGAAGTTGACCTCGATCTTTCGCGGACCAGCGCCGCGGCGGACGGCAGTGAAGCCCGGGTCACCCTCCAGCGGATGGCCACCGGCACGATCGAACTCAAGGTGAAAGCCGAAGACTGCAATCCGGGCACCTATCAAATCCTCATCGGCGGCATCCTCCGTGGCACCCTAGTCACTTCCGGGAAAACGGGCCAGGCATCCGGCGAGAGAAAATTCAAAACCGGTGGCTCGGGTGAATTTCTACCCATCACTTTCGAAGTCATCGCCCAATCCATCACCATCGAGTATAGCGGAGTGACCCACTACACCGGCATCATCCCA
>JBBQDJ010000251.1:0-6168 GCA_038319595.1 Verrucomicrobiales bacterium | reverse complement strand
GAGGAGTTGCTTGGAGGCGGTGTTGATTTCTACGCCGACGGAGTTCACGGCACTAACAACGGTGTCATCGAGGCTGGCCTTGAGCGCGCGTTGATCGACATCGTGCTGATATTGGCCGACGCCGATGGCTTTGGCGTCGATCTTCACGAGCTCGGCGAGTGGATCCATCAGACGGCGGCCGATACTAACCGCTCCGCGGACAGTCACGTCTTCGTTAGGAAATTCCTCACGGGCGACATCGGAGGCGGAGTAGATGGAGGCACCGCTTTCATTGAACATCACCACGGGGATGGAGGAGGGACGTTTGAGTTTTTTGATGAACGCTTCCGTTTCGCGGCCAGCGGTGCCGTTGCCGATGGCGATGGCCTCGATGTCGTGCTTTTTGATTAGGCCCATGACCTCGACGGCGGCTTCGTAGGCTTGGTTTTGCGAGCCGGCGGTGGCGTGAAGGACGGTGTGATGGAGGAGCTTGCCGGAGCGGTCGAGCACGACGGTCTTGCAACCGGTGCGGAAGCCGGGGTCGATGGCGAGCAGGCGCTTTTCACCGAGGGGTGAGGCTAACAAGAGTTCGCGGAAATTGTCGGCGAAGACGGTGATTGCGGTTTCGTCGGCGCGCTTTTTCGCCATCAAGCGGGCTTCGGTTTCCATGGAGGGCATCAAAAGACGTTTGCAGCCGTCTTCGACGGCTTGGGCGACGTGTTTGCCAGCCGAGCCGGTAGATTTCACCCAGTCGGGAAGAGCCTGCGAGGTGACGCGATCTAGCGGAACTTCCACCCGCATCAGTAGGAACCCGTCCTTTTCGCCGCGGCGGATGGCGAGGGTGCGGTGGGACGGGATGGTTTTGAAAGGCTCGCTCCACTCGAAGTAGTCGCGGAATTTCTGCGCGTCCGTCTCCTCTTCTTTGCCATACATGATTTTGGAGGAAACGGTGGCTTCCTCTTCGTAAATTTTGCGGACTCGGCCACGCAACGGGGCGTCATCGGCCACACGCTCAGCGATGATGTCGCGCGCCCCTGCTAGAGCCTCGACAGTGGTCGGGACTTCCATTTCCGGGTTGAGGAATTTCGCGGCTTCCTCCTCGGGATCGGCGGCTTGGTTTTCAAAAATGAAGTCAGCGAGTGGGGTGAGGCCGCGTTCGATCGCCTTGGTGGCGCGAGTTTGGCGCTTCGGGCGGAAAGGGGCGAAGATGTCCTCGACGGCGGTGAGCGTGAGTGCGGCTTCGAGCTTCTTTTTCAACTCGGGCGTGAGCAGCGAACGCTCTTCGAGCGACTTCAGGACGGCGGTGCGGCGGCTGTCCAACTCGGCGAGTTGGAGCATGCGGTCCCGGATTGTGGTGATCTGGACTTCGTCGAGTGAGCCAGTCTGCTCCTTGCGGTAGCGGGAGATGAAGGGAACGGTCCCGCCTTCAGCGATGAGCTTGGAAGTGGCGGTGACGGAGGAAAGTGAAATCCCGGTTTCCCGGGCGATGGCTTCAAGGTGGGTCATGCGGACGGGAGATTCAGAAATGCCCGGCGGCTGGGCAAGAAATTGAGCGGGCTAAATTTTCACAGTGGGGTGAAAATTAGGTTGAAATGAGAATCGAGCGTTGCGGAGAATCCTTTTTTCGTATATTTGGATTCCATGAAAACAACGATTGATATTCCAGATCAAGTGTTGGCGGATGCCATGCGCTTCACCGGGGCGAAAACGAAACGCGAGGCGGTGGTGAAGGCGATTGAGGATTATAATCGGCAGCAGACGGTCAAACAGCTCGTTTCCTCCCTGGGGTCTTGGGACATCGCTACCAACGAAGAGATCGAGGCGGGTGATTTGATTGAAATCGAAACGATTCGAAATAAACGTTCTGACCGACCATGAGAGATTGTGTTCTGATCGATAGTTCTGCGTGGATTTCGGCAGCCCGGACCGGTGGAGAAGGGGTGTTGCGCAACGAAGTCAGCAGGTTATTGGAACTCGGAAGACTGGCTCTGACCGATCCTGTGTGGACTGAACTCTATCAAGGAATCCGCGGTAAGCGTGAGGAAACCGAGCTCCAGCGATTGCGCGATACCTGTGAATGGTTGGCGTTCGACAGCCTCTGCTGGGAAATAGCGGGGAAGAATGGCCGCGCCTGTCTCAGGGCCGGAGTGAACGTCCCTTTCGGCGATCTGCTGGTGCATGCCTGCTCACGTCGTTATCGGGTGACGCTTCTGCACTGCGACAGGCACTTTGAAATGATCGATGCGGTGTGCCCTGACCTATAACGGCGCATCGGCCCCGCAGTTCCAACATTCGGCGAAGACACCTTCGACGGTTTCGCCGCATTTCTGGCAGGTCCAATCCGCGGCGACGGGAGCGGTGCTCTCCGTGTCCCGATAGGCGCGGATGATTTCCCGGGCGCGAGGCTCGTCGAGTTTGTCCAGCACCCAGAGTTCCGGATAGACCAAGGTGTGGGGAATCTCGCCGGCCAGTCCTGAAGCCCCGGCGTTGCGGATCTCACAGGCGATGCCCTCGCTTTCCAACAGCGACGCCATGTGGCCGACGATGGTGAAGTCGATGTTGTCGAAGACGAGGCGCATTCTCATGGTGGGGGTCCTCACGCCGTGACCGCGCTGCGATCATCATTCAATCCGGATTTCTCAATGAAGTAATCATAACCACCGGTGTATCTCGTGACGAGTGCACCGCTCTCCGGGTTCTTTTCGTTGCGGGTAACGTGGAGGGTGGTTTCTGCTAGGGTTCGGATGAAGTGAACATCGTGGGAGATGAACACGAGCGTGCCTTCGTAGTTCTTCAGAGCGCTGACAAGCGAATCGATGGAAAGGATGTCCAAGTGGGTGGTCGGCTCGTCCATGAGCAGGAGGTTCGGCGGATCGACGAGAAATTTGACAAGGTTGAGGCGGGATTTTTCTCCACCGGATAGAACGCCGCAGCGTTTCTCGACATCGGTGCGGCGGAAGAGGAAGGAGCCGAGAATGGAGCGGGCTTCTTCATCGCGGAGGGTGGAGCAAGCGGCGAGGACTTCTTCAAGAACGGTGTTGTTTTCGTTGAGGGTCTCGGCGCGGTGCTGGGAGTAATAACCGATCTTGGTGGCATAGCCGGGCTCGCGCTTGCCGCCATCAATGGGCAGGACGCCGGCGAGGATCTTGAGCAGGGTGGATTTGCCCGCGCCGTTAGGACCGACGAGGACCATGCGGTCGCCGCGCTCGATGGTGAGGTCGAGGTCTTGGTAGATGCGCTTTTCGCCGTAGGACTGGCCGATTTTTTGGAGATCAATGACTTTTTGGTTAGAGCGTGGGGGCTGAGGGAAATTGAATTTGAAAGGCTTGCGCGGGGTGCGCGGCTTTTCGATGCGTTCGATTTTTTCGACCAGCTTGATGCGTGACTGGACCTGCGCGGCCTTGGAGCCGACCTGGCGGAAGCGCTCGATGAATTCCTGATGGGCTTCGATTTCCTTGTTCTGGTTTCGATAGGCTTGGACTTGCAGGTCGTAGCGTTTTTCCCGCTGATCGAGGAAGGCGGTGTAATTGCCGGTGTAGGAAATGAGGGCGGCGGCGTCGGGATCGATCTCGATGACGGTCTCGATAATGGTATCCATGAAGTCGCGATCGTGCGAAATCATCAGGATGGCGCCGGAGTAATTCAGCAGGTAGCGCTGGAGCCAGAGCAGGGAAAGCAAGTCGAGGTGGTTGGTTGGCTCGTCGAGCATGAGCAGGTCCGGTTCCATGGTAAGGAGCTGGGCGAGGTGGGCGCGCATGACCCAGCCGCCGGAATACTCACGGGCGGGCTTGTTGAAATCGTCAGTCTTGAAACCCAGGCCGTGCAGGATTTTCTTCGCCTTGGGTTCGAGCTGATAGCCGTTGAGTGCGGTGAACTGGTCTTGGGCGTGGGCGAACTCGGGCGTTGAGAGATCACCGGATTTCTCGCCCTCGCGGATGGTGCGGAGCAGGCCAATCATTTCCGGGGTGATGCCCATGGCGATTTCCAGGATGGTTTCATCGGTGGGCTCGCCAGCTTCCTGCGGGAGGTAGCCGGTGATGGCGTATTCGTCGCGCTCGATGGAGCCTTCGTCGGGTTGATCCTCGTTGAGGATCATACGGAAGAGGGTGGATTTCCCAGCGCCGTTCGGGCCGACGAGGGCGACGCGCTCGCCCCAGTTGATGGACATTTCCGCCTCGCGGAGCAGGGTGCGGCCGCCGAGGGTCTTGGTAAGCTTATGAATCGTGAGCACGCCGGGGGTTTAGAACAGGAGCGGGCGAGGGGCAAGGATTTCGGCAGGTGGCGGAAATAGTAAGGAAAAGTTAAGGGCATGACTGCTATTGACCTTGACGAGTCGGGGGGCGGGCGGGCTTTATTGCGCAACCACAATTGTCGCATGCGTTTCCCTACCACTCCCTCATTCCTCATGCCGCGTGGCTTGGGTCGATTCGCCGCTCTGACTTCATTTTCTGTCCTATCGCTGGCCGGTAGCCTGCACGCTCAGGATTTCGAGGGGAAAAACATCTCCCAGGTGGTGATCCGCTACACCGGCCCGAACACGGTGGATGAAGCCAAGCTACGGAATCTCATGACGTCGAAGGCGGGCACCCAATACCGCGCTGAGAATCTGGATACCGATATCAAATCACTCTATGAGTCTGGCCTGGTCGACGATGTCCGCTTCCTCGCGGAACCCGAAGGCGGCAACGTGAAACTCATCGCGGAAGTGACGACGCGCCCCCAACTGGACGGTGTCGGATTCGTGGGAAATACCATTTTCACTGATCAAAAGCTGGCCAAGGAAACCAAGCTGAAAGCCGGTGGAACGCTCAGTGATGAGCAAATCCTCGAAGCGCGCCGCAACATCGAGAAATACTATCAGGGATACGGCTACCCCGACGTGACCGTCACCCACCGGACCCAGGCCTCCTCGAATCCGGGGCATGCCGATCTGGTGTTCGTCATCGACGAGGGTTCGAAAAACGAGATCCACAAAATTTACTTCGAAGGTGTCACCGCCTTCACCACGCCCGAGCTGCTCAAGGAAATGAAGACCAAGCCCAAAGGTTGGTTCTCGTGGTTGACCAAGTCCGGCCGCTTCGACTCCAGCCAGCTCGACAAGGACCTCGACGCGGTTCTCGACTACTACCGCAGCAAAGGCTACCTCCGCGCCAGCAGCCCCGGCATCCGCCGCGTTCCCCAGAAGGACGGTCGCGTGGATCTCATCATCCCGATCAGCGAGGGGGACAAATACACCGTCGCCGGTGTCGGCTTCGGCAAGATGACGGTTTTCAAACCGGAAGAACTCTATCCGTCACTCACGCTGAACGGAAACGATGCGTATTCGTCGAAAAAGATGCGCACGGACATCACCACCATCCGTAGTTTCTATGGCTCGCGCGGTTATGCCGATGCCTTGGTAACCCCCGACATCCGAGATGCCGGACCTAACCGAGTCAACATTACCTACCGCATCACCGAAGGATCGAAGTTCCGCGTGGGTCGCGTGAACATCGCCGGCAACACCAAGACCAAGGACAAGGTCATCCGCCGGGAAATCCCGCTCAAGCCGGGTGACATGTTCAACTCGGTGGAGCTCGAAACCACCAAGGCCCGCCTCGAGAACCTCCAATATTTCAGTGACGTCCAGACCACCGGATCACCGGGCGGTTCCGGCTATCGGGATGTGAATGTGCTCGTCGAGGAAAAGGCCACCGGTTCCGTCGGCATTGGTCTGGGCTTCAGCTCGATCGACAGCATTGTCGGTTTCCTCACGCTGGAGCAATCGAACTTCGATCTCTTCAACCCCTGGAACTTCACCGGCGGCGGACAGCGCTTCGCGATGAACCTGCGCGCCGGTTCCGAGCAATCCGAGTTTAGCGTTTCAATCACCGAACCGTGGTTCATGGATCGCCAACTGTCCTTGGGGACAGAACTGTTCTACAAAGAGTCGAGTTATTTCAGCGACTACTACGACCAAACCAACATCGGTGGTGCGGTTTCCCTCAGAAAACCTTTTGGACCCAAAGGCTCCATCAGGGCAGAGTATCGTCTCGAGCAGGTTCAGATCGATTCGTCGGTGGATGATTCTGACTACGGTGGCAAGGGAGCAAACTCGAAGCTTTCCGATGACCAGATCGGCGGAGACTACCTCCGCAGCGCAATCTCGCTGAACTATATCTTTGATAACCGCGACAGTATCATCCAGCC
>JBBQDJ010000250.1:0-6186 GCA_038319595.1 Verrucomicrobiales bacterium | reverse complement strand
AAAATACGACGTAGGGCATATCGAGTCCCTCGGCGATGTGATACTCGGCGGGTGAAAGCGTGTTCTTGATGCCCTTCTCCAGATGGAGCGGAGCTTTGAACTTGCCCTCATCGACCTTCTTCGCCGCAGCGGAATAGGCGGCGAAAAGTGTCCGCCGCCACTCATCGAGTTTCGTTAGATCCGCAGGAATGTCCTGCAGCGTGGCGTTCTTGCCAGCCAGCGCTGCGGCGAAATATTCCCCCGCCATCGATGCCGGATCAGGTGGGGGGATATTCTTGATTTCTTCCGCAGAAAGTGGAGCGATTCCTGCTCCCATCAGCCACACAATCGACCACGGACTCGTTTGAATTCTCATGGCCAGAGTTTCAAATGGTCTGACCCGTCTCGCCATGAAATTCATCCTCCGCTTTCACAATTTTAGCCCTGAACCCGGCGCGGGCTGCTGGGTGTGGAACGATGATTCACTTCAGGTTGCGCTGGGATCAGGCCGATAAGGAGTCGGGACCTCACTGTCCCGTCTTCGAATGGGTGAGGAAGAGGAGGACAATAAGGTCCCCCCTCCTTATTACCGCCTCTAAGTGATTCGGGAGAACGAAACGCCGCCTCAAGGATCACTTGCCGATCCTCCATCGTCCTCTGGAAACAGGCAATGGCGCTGATCCCTTGAAACTTGAACCGATTTGCCTCTCGGGTGATTAATCCGCCCCGGACGCTCCGTTAATAGCGCGCCAGATCCGTCATTCTCAAACCGATAACGACGAACCTCAAAGTACAACGACCCCAAAGATGAGCAGAGCATTTTTCAAGCCCTTGATGTGGACGGCAGTTCTCGCTGTGCTTCCCGGACTCGCTGGAGCCTTCGAGGTGAAGCCCATTGGCGATGGACAGGCGACCGAATACCATCTGGATCCTGCGTTCTATCAGAAAGGGGCGCTGGTGCAGGACATCCTGATCGCCACCTCGAAGCGAGTGACCGACTACACCATCCTCGAGGCGGCCTATCAGTTCGACAAGGTCATGAACACCATTAAGCCGGACGTTGCCCAGCGGATCCGCGACCGCAAGGTGCTCTGCCTCCTCGTCGCCCACGACGAGCTGACTTCCGACTTGCCGCAGTTCAAGAGCGACAAGACCGGCCGGGAGCTGGATTTCTACAACTGGCGTCAGCGCGGTTTCCTGACCAAGGTGGACGGCCGATCGACGGTCCTTTTCGCCGAGGAGGATGTCATGGAATACGAGGGTGGAATGCAGATCGAGAGCATTCTCATCCATGAGTTCGGCCACGTCATCGACGGCGCGGGCTTCGACGAAAACCAACGCCGCAAGTTGACCGAGGCCTTCGAGCAAGCAAAAGCCAAGGGGCTGTGGAACGACGGTCTCGCCGCCCAGCGGTTTCGGCGGGTGAAAGGGGATGAGCCTGTTAGTCTTCTTGAGGCGTTGGTGAAGGCATTTCCCAAGCAAGCCCCCGAACTGTTGAAGCGTTGCCTCGACGGTGGCGACATTCTGGTGAATGAGAAACCGACCAACGCGGCGGTGAAGGTGACCGGGAAAGACAAGGTTCTCATCGTGTTCGGCGGTAAGAAACAATGCTATGCCGCAACGAATCGGGCCGAGTATTTTGCCGAGGGCGTCCAGTGTTGGTTCGACACGAACCGGACCATGGATCACGACCACAATCACATCCACACCCGCGCACAACTTAAAGCGTATGACCCGGGACTCGCCAAGCTCTGTGAGGAGGTTCTGGGCGATAGCGAGTGGCGTTTCACCTCACCCGCCTTGCGGACTGGCAAGGATCACCTCCAAGGCTACGATCCCGCCCGGGCCCCGGTGGTCGTGGAGTCTGATTTCATCGAAGCCGCAGGCTTGGACTACTACGACGAATACTGGGCCGATTACTGGCAAAGACTGCGCGACAAGTATCCCGCTCCGCTCTGATCCGAGCGGGTTCTAGAATCATGAGCGCACCCGCAAGGGGGCGGGACCGTCTCGTCCCCGCAGCACGGAACTCGTCAAAAGCCTCCGCCCAGCCAACAAGCGCGCGATGCCGTCAATCTCCACCGCGCTCCCATTTTCAGCGTTTCAGCATTTCAGCGTTTCAGCATTTCAGCATTTCAGCATTTCAGCATTTACCCCAAACCGCCTTTCCACCCGTTAACGCGTCGGAACTGAGGAGGGCTCCAACTCCATCTATCTCTTCTGGAAGATTTGCTCGCGATGGTGAAGCAGGAATTCTAAGGCTGGCGCAGCTAGTTTTTCAGGCATACGAATCGGTTTCCCTTCGAATTCATTGAAATTCATTTCGAGCGAGTCTTGCGGAAAAAACTTCCTCAACTTCGGACTGAGGATCATTGCAAATTCATCGTCGAATGTCATCAGTCCTGAATCGAATGCAGCATCGTGGAGGGAGGACAAACAAAGACCGTTACGGGGATCTAGCCGGTCATCGGGGAAGTCCTTCCAAGGCTTGATATGACTTGCCACCAGCAACCTTGGGACATTGATGCCACTCACGCAACAACGCACTCCATAGGCATTGAGAATGGATTGCCGGAAAAATTGCTGCCCCCGACGCACCTTGACGGTTGCTTGCCCCTCGGTGAAAACCCCTCCGAACATTCGTGGTGCTGTTGGCCTCGCTGTTTTGTCCTCAAGAAAATCGATTTCAAGTGAATCATCGGAGGTGAACAAGTCATGCACGAGCTGCTCACTTTCTGGACCGAGCGTGGGAAGACTTTCCTGAAACTCCGCCCACATCTTGGAGTCATCTTTAGATGCTCCACTCAAGCCTTTAACTCCACGTGCCTGATGGAGCGGGTCTAGCGATGCGAAGTTACTCAATTTCATCGCAAGACTGCTAGGACTTCGCCCCATCAATCCAGCCAATTGTATGACAATGGGCTTCCCTCTGTCATAGTGACCAAAAGGAATCTTTCGGTAGAGATTCAGGGCGATCAATTGATGCTTGCGTGTCCAAGGGACTGAAGGGGATCGGGCCATGTCGGAATTATTTCAGGGCGGTGAGAGTTTTTCAACTTGGCGTTCGCTAATTTCCTGGCCAGGTAATCACGCCAGAGATGGTAAAGACCTACGGATTGGAACTTGATGAACTGGATCTCGGGCAGCTACTCGACGGATTGGAGAGCCGCGCAGAGTCATGGGAGAAAACAGCGGAGTATTTCCGGTTGGGTGAAATGCCGGATGGTGATTTTTACACGACAAGACGGGGGATTGATTGATGCATGACGGTTGACTCGCCGCTGCCCCACGGCGTCTTACTCAATGCTGTCAGTTTAAGTATTTTGAACTAGGATGCACTCAGATGAGAGTGGATTAACCGCGAAATCTGCTTGCCCGGGCAGCGGCGGTCGGGTAACGAAACGGCGTGTCGGCAGGATCTCCCCGCTTTGCTGAAGCCGTTTCCGGATGCATCGTTATGCTTCTGGTGTCAGGGCTATTGATCGCGGATCGGGTGCTGGGACAGACGGGTGGATTGAACGCGCCCCAAGCAGTCGGGGCCTTCTTCAACGGGAAATTCCCGTCAACGGCACCCGGCGAGGCCACCGGATGGACCACGCAAAACGCGTTTCCAAACCTCACCTTCATCGATCCGTTGTGGTTGACCCCCGTTCCCGGAACGGCGGATCTGCTGCTTGTCGGGAAAAACGGCGCGTTGTGGCGGTTTGCTAACAATCCTGCGGTCACCCAGGCCCAAGTGGTCAAGGTGTTGGACTGGACATCGAAAACGCAGACCGCGGCGGATCAGGGATTTTACCGCATCGTTTTCCATCCTGAATTCGGCCAAAGCGGCTCGGTCAATGCGAACTTTGCCTACGTCTGTTACAACCACCGGCCTGCCCTGGCAGAGGCCGAGCCAAACTGTTCGCTCTGGCGGGTGTCCCGTTTCACCTGGCAGCCTGCCACGGGGACCCTCGATCCTAACAGCGAGTTCGTCCTGATGAGCCAGTTCGACCGCTGCCAATGGCACAATGGCGGCGGGTTGTTTTTCGACACCAGTGGATTTCTCAACATCGTTTGTGGTGACGGCGGCGACAGTCCAGGGGGCGGTGGGCGGGATGGTCCGGACGCCTCGCTGAGCCGTACCCAGCGGCTTGATTTCGGGCTTTTCAGCGGCGTTTTACGGATCGATGTGAACAACGATCCCACCAAGTCCCACCCGATGCGCCGCCAGCCGCAGAGTCCTGCCGCCAAGCCGGCGAGTTGGCCTGCCAGCTTTACCCAGGGTTATGGAATTCCGAATGACAATCCTTGGTTAGATCCGGGCGGTGGGATCCTGGAGGAGTATTTCGTGCTGGGACTCCGCAGTCCGCACACCGCGCACTATGATGCGGTGAACGGTGACATCTGGGTGGGCGATGTCGGCGGTGCGGAGCGGGAGGAACTATCGCGGGTGGTCAAAGGCGACAACGCCCAGTGGGGTTACCGCGAGGGCTTGGTGACGGGCCCTGGAAACGCCGCGGTTCCACCCATCGGCAACGATACGCCGCCGGTGCTGGACTACGGTCGTGCGGTGGGAGGCTGCATCATCGGCGGGATGCGATACCGCGGTGCGAAATGGAATGGGTTGTTAGGCGGCAAGGTGATTTATGGCGATCACCTGCTAGGCCGGATCTGGGTGGCCACGCTGGACGGGGCCGGAGCAAATGCGGTGTCGCAACTCATCGTCGAAGGGTTTCCCAGTGGCCAGAAAGCGGGCCTTGCGAACTTTTGCACGGACGCTGCGGGTGAGATCTATCTGATGAACCTGAATGGTACGAACCTGCCGGGTGGGACGATCCGCAAGCTGGTGGTCCAAGGCACCGCCACTGAGCCACCCCAGTGGCTCTCCCAGACCGGAGTCTTCACGGATCTTGCCGCACTGGTGGTCGCGCCGGGTGTCCTTCCCTACACGGTTGCGAATCCCTTGTGGTCGGATGGTGCGGCCAAACGGCGCTGGATCATCCTGCCTAACGACGGAACGCATGACACCGCAGCGGAGCGCATCACGTTCAGCGACGAGGACAACTGGACGTTTCCCGCGGGGACGGTTTTCGTAAAGCACTTTGAGATGGCGACTGATGGCAACCAACCGGAATCGGCGAAGCGCTTAGAAACACGCTTTATGGTCTGCACGGCCAACGGCGGGAAATATGGACTCAGTTACCGGTGGAATGAAGCGGGGACCGATGCCGAACTTCTCGCTGGAGGCGAGGTGGGTAATTACTCAGTGACCCTCGCCGGCGGCGGCAGTGAAACGCGGCAATGGACCTATCCGTCACGCGGCGACTGTCTTCAATGCCACAACTCCGCGTCGGGCCAGGCGCTGGGGATCAGGACCCATTCGCTCAACCTGGACTTCCGCTATGACGCCACCGGTCGCACCGCGAACCAACTCGCCACCTTCAACGCGCTCGGCATGTTCGATCGTGTGCTAACGAATCAAGAGCTTGGCGATTTCATCGCGTCGCGGGCCATGGATGACGCCACCGCCCCCGTCGAGCACCGGGTGCGGTCCTATCTGGATTCTAACTGCTCGTATTGCCACCGCCCGGGCGGCGCGGTGAATTATTTCGACGCCCGGCTCGGCACGCCGCTCCACTCACAGGGACTGGTGAATGCGCTGCTGCAGGGGCATTTCGACTTCGGAGCCGATGGCCGCTACCTCGTTCCCAGCGATGCGGATCGATCCGCCATCCAGGTCCGCATGGCCGCTGTCGGAAACAGCTCGGCCATGCCGCCACTCGCGAAGAACCGGGTGGATCAGCAGGCGGTGGATCTCATGCGGAACTACCTCGCTGAAATGGTTCCTGCCGAGTTCGATGTCCTCACTGCGCCGGAGGCCCGCTACGTCCGGCTCACCGCTCTATCAGAGGTCAACGGCAATGCGATCACTTCGGTCGCAGAGCTTTCCATCCTAGATGGCAATGGGGCGGCCATCCCACAGTCCACGCTTTCCGTCCATGAGGTGGACAGCCAGGAAACCGTGGACGAAAACGCACCCGCCAGCCGGGCCATCGATGGCGATGTGACGACCTACTGGCACACCGAGTGGGGAACTTTTCAACCCCCACCGCCCCACCATCTCACGATTGATCTCGGGTCGGTCCGCTCGGTCGGTGGATTCATCTGCACGCCGCGTCAGGACAGCTCGAACGGGCGGATCGCGGGCTATCAGTTCCACTACAG
>JBBQDJ010000249.1:0-6237 GCA_038319595.1 Verrucomicrobiales bacterium | reverse complement strand
CGCCCTGCCTGGGGATGGTCATCAACAGCGCCTCCCGCTCGTAAGGCGATGGGAAATCCAGCCCGATCAGCGCGCGGCCGATCCGCTCTCCAGACTGCCGATAGTTAAAATAACAGAGACTCGCGTTGCCGCGAATGCGCTGCCCGAGGAAATCGTGCAACGCTCCCGGCCGTTCATAGAAATCTAACCGTAGGAACGCCGCGTTTTTCAATAAATCCCCGCGCAGTGGGATCGCCCGGAAGGCGATGTCCACTGCCCCGGTGAGATCCTCCCACACGAAGCCGTTCGCATCCATTTTCCCCGGCAGGGCCTCGAGCACCGCTGGATCGTCCGAATGGATCGTGAATGCCGGCCATGCCTCGTCCTCCGAGGTTTTTCCATATTGGAAATCCGCGATGTCCAGCCCTTCGAAACAGGTGTCTAGCAGCTTCAGCATCGTACCCGCTCGTTCCGGGATGCGGACGCGCAGCGTGCGACTCTTCCCCGTGCCGGAGCCCACCGATTGGGCGATGAGTCCAAGTTGTAGGAAATCAATGTTCGCCCCGCACAGCACCACCAGAATGCGTTTTCCGGCAAGTGCCTCGCGGTGCTTCAGGACCGCTGCCAGACCCATCGCACCGGAAGGTTCCGAGATGCAGCGCAGACCTTCCCACAGCGTGCGGATCGCCTCGCTGACCTCGGCGTTCGTCACGGTTTCCACGCGGTCCATCGTGCCGCTGCAGATTTGAAACGGCAGCTCGCCCACCTTTCTAACTGCCGTGCCGTCGCAGAACAGATCCACACTCTCCAGCGCCACCGGTTTGCCCGCCGCCAGCGCCGCTTTCATCGATGCCTGGCCGACTCCCTCCACGCCGACGATTTCGATGTCCGGCCAATACGTTTTCAACCACGTCGAAACACCCGCTGCCATCCCCCCACCGCCGATCTGCAAGTAGGCTGCATCGAACGGCCCGTGGCCTGATAGAACCACTTCGTCCGCCAGCGTGCCCTGACCGGCCATGACTTTTAGATCATCATAGGCATGCACATACACCGCGCCGCTCGCCGCTTCATCCGCCCGCGCTGCGGAAACGGCTTCATCGTAACTATCACCTGTTAGGTGGATCTCCACAAACTCGCCGCCGTGAGACCGCACCGCGTTTTGTTTCACCTTCGGCGTCGAGCGCGGCATGTAGATCCGTGCCCGGATCCCCAGCGTGCGGGCCGCCAGCGCGACCCCCTGCGCGTGGTTCCCGGCCGACGCCGTCACCACGCCGCGCGCTGCCTCGGCAGGAGAGAGCACCGCCATCCGGTTGCAGGCCCCGCGCCATTTGTAAGCCTTCACCGGCGAGAGATCCTCCCGCTTCACCCAGATTTCCGGCCCCGCTCCCGGCAGGTTCAGCCGCTCCAACGGCGTCGCCTGCCCGAAACGGTAAACCCGCTCCCGGGCAAACAGGATTTCCTGGCGCAATTGCCGGTCCAGCGGCAGATCCTCACGTTTCATGGCCGCAGCTTGCTCCGAAACTACCCGCTCCTGCAAGGCTTGTGGCAAGCGGCGGGGCACAACTCCCACACCGATTTTCTCGACGACGACCGGTCGGAGCGATAGCCTCGCGCCTCATGACATCCCCGTCTTCACATCCAAACGATCCTCTGCACGGCGTCACCTTGGAAACCGTGTTGCGGGCGGTGGTGGACCGCCACGGTTGGGAGCGCATGGCGGATCAGATCCCGATCCGCTGCTTCATGTTTGATCCGACGATCAAGTCTAGCCTCACCTTCCTCCGCAAGAACCCGTGGGCGCGGAAGAAGCTGGAGGACTGGTATGTTTATGACGTCACCCGCGGCTGGATCGATCACCAAGACTAATCGTCATCTTCGTCCGGTCTCTGTTCTCTATCCGATCTCAAGCCGTAACTGAGCCAGAAACTCCTTCAGAAACTCCGTCCGCCGTCCTGCCTCTTTTTTCCCCGCCTCCGTCTGCATGGTGCTTTCCAACGTCAGTAGTTTCCGATAGAGGTGGTCCAGCGTGTAAACTGAATCATCCGCCTCGCGGTGGTCACAGAACGGATCCTTCGGCTGATAGAAGACGCGTTTCAATTCGCCGCCCAGCATCAGCGTGCGGGCCAGACCCACGGCTCCAAGCGCGTCCAGCCGGTCAGCATCCTGCAGGACCTTCGCTTCGAGAGTTAGCGGCGTGATCCCGGCAGAAAAACTGTGGGCTTCGATGGCGTGGGTGATCTCCGCGAGATTTCCGTGAGGCCAGCCATGTTTTTCTAACCAGGCAGCCGCTTGTTTGGCCGCCAGCACCGACGCTTGTTTGCGGTCGGGCGATGACTTGGGGATGAACACGCAATCGTGCAGCCAAGCCGCTGGCAGCACGATCTTCCAGTCCGCGCCTTCTGCGGTTGTTAGGCGGCGCGCGTTTGCCACCACCCGCCGGACGTGCTCCAGGTCATGCGCGGCATCGGTGACGGCGTGGGTCTGCAACAGGTTAAGGAAGATCGGGGTCCAGTGAGTATCGGTATCGGTACCGGGCATGGGTGGAATCGGATAGAGAAAGGAACCACGGATCGGGATCCCGGTCACGCAAAACCACCGTTTCTGGCAGCCACGAATCTCTGGGAATAGAAGTAATTCAACGGGACGGGAAGCCGGGTATGGACGGGTGCCATGCAAACCTGTGACTCTTCAGGTTTGTAAGATTTTCGGGTGGTTAAAGCATTGGAATTGTAGGGATTTTGCCTGACGAAGAATTTGGTAAATTGCCCCGTGCGTGTCTCGGGATCTGTTTTAGCATTATTGTATGAAAGCCACGTATTACGAAACCAAAGCCAAGATCGTCGCTCTTGCCACCGGCTACTATGAGGGGGACGATGCCACTCGTGAGAATCTCCATAAAATGGCCGATTTCTTTCCCATTGCCCGACCGGACCATGATCCTTCCGGACCGCGCTCGATGGTCATCCGTGTGCGGGGTGAAATTTTTCTGGTAGAGGATACGAGGGGAGGTGAGACCGGTGTGTTCTCGCTTCTTCTCCCTGTCATGTGAGTGGTTCCATCCGGGACCGCGGGCTCCGTGGGTTGTTGGTTTCCCACGGGGCTTTTTTGTGTCGGCGACCCTGCTTCGTGGCGTTTCCATAATTTCGTCCCGCCGCTTCCTTTACGCTTTCACAATCGTTGGCTGCCATTAGCGTAGCGGAGTTCTCTTTCTTCCTGAACTTCTGGAGGAAATTTCCCCAACCGCCCTGACTCGTTTTCCTTGGAGTAGGGGGCTTTCGTTTTACCCATGATTATGAAACTTCCCATCCTCCTGACCGCCTTCGGCATCGCTGCCGTTCTCGTTTGCCGCGCGGAAGCGCATCCTGTGCCCAAGAATCCGTTGTGGCTGACCTTTGACGGGGCTGATGGCCCCGGAAAAGGCAAGCATGTCGTGCTCATCGCGGCGGAACAGGAATACCGCAGCGAACAGTCGATGCCGATGATGGCTGCCATCCTTGCTGCCCACCACGGGTTCGACACCACCGTTCTTTTTAGCGTGAATGAGCAGGGTCTCGTGGATCCGACCATGCCGACGGATCCGGAGAAAGGCAAGGAAGCGGAGTTTAAGGGCCACAAGGTTCCCGGCCTTGAATACCTCGCCAGTGCTGACTTGGTGATCCTTTTCAACCGTCACCTCACGCTGCCCGCCGATCAAATGGCCCTCATCGTGGACTATCTCGACTCCGGCAAACCCTTCATCGCCGTGCGCACCGCCAACCACGGCTTCCGCGGTCCCATTCCCTATGAAATCGATGGCAAGCAGGTTCGCCTGGCGGATATCGTCGGCGGTGCATTTATGAACCACCACGGTGAGTGGCACCAGGACTCCACCCGCGGCGACATCGTGGCGGCGATGAAAGACCATCCGATTCTCATCGGCGTGAAGGACATCTGGGGACCTTCCGATGTTTATCGCACTTACAAAGAGGGTGGGAGTCTTCCCGAAGGCTGCACCGCCCTCGTGAACGGACAACCGTTGATCGGGCGCAAACAGGGCGGCGTGGACAATCCAGAGAAAGAGCCGCTTCCCGTCGTGTGGTTCAAGACCTGGACGACCAGCAAAGGCAAGTCGGCCCGCGTCCTTCACTCGACCATGGGGAGCGCCGCAGATTTTCAATCCTCCGGCCTGCGCAGGTTGATCGTCAACGGGGTTTACTGGGGCATCGGCATGGAGGACAAGATTTCTCCCGACAGCAGCGTGGACTACGTGGGTGAATACAAGCCCCTCGACACCGGCTTCGATTATAAAAACCTCGGAGTCAGCGCCCACAAGGCGGAGTTCTATCGGCCTTAGTGCCGTGTAAAATTCAAAGTGATGAATAAGGAGGCACGACCTTACTGTCGTGCTGCCAATGGCTGGCGCAAGAAATGTGCTTCGCGCGGTTTTTTTGCTCACCGCAATGGCCAGGCTGACAGAAATGTCCACCCTCCTTATCACGTCCGCCACATTAAATCTGACAGACTGCTAGATGGAGTGGGATGGCAAAGCGCTTGGGGATATGTCAGGGCACATGGGATTTTTGCGAATCCTCGAACTCCTGGACTGCGTCCGCATAGTTGAGATCGAAATCACCCGTTAGATCGGAGAGCATATAAAGTGCCATCCAAGCGTCGGTAGCGGACATTGGATCGAGGATACGGTCCGTCCATTCGCGGGCAACGGCATCGCCCCGATGCTCGCGGATGGCCTTCAGTGAAGTGACGATTTCAAGACTTTTGACCGGCTGAATCAAATTGCGTCCGCGCCCGAGGGCGCAGCGGATCGGACCGCCATGGCCGCCGGTGAACATCCATCGATGGCTTTCGGAACTGCCACCCGGCAGCGAATTCAGATAGAGGGAGAGGCGGGTCTGTTGGATTTTCCTGAAGGGCATCCACAGCACGCGATGTTCCTGCCGTATCGCTCCGCAATGAGTGCAGATTTCCCATCCATCAAAGAATCCACCGGTGAACCACGCGAACGTGGTAGCTGCGCCGCCGAGGAGGAGCAGATGGAAAAGGTTGAAGCGGAAGTTCATGGCCACGGGCGATCCCGCGGAGCTTACGAATCTCCATGGACAAGTCGAGCAGGGATGAGGTCCTCTCACCGCTCCAGCGCGTAATCCTATTTCTCCGGCCAGATGGCCTTGAGGAGGGTGGCAAGGCGATAGCCGGCTTTTGAGAGTTCGATCTCCACGGTATCGCGGGATTGGTCCGCATAGGCAGGCGGCAGGGTGACGACCCATTCGAAGTGTTCCTCGTGTTTCTCATCCTTAGGGACAAGAAATCGGTCGCGCGGGGTGAGCCCGTTGAAACAGAGTTTTGCTAGGCCGAGAGTGTCAGTGGCCCATTGAGCGGGCCAGGTGGCAACGGGTCCTTTGGCGTCCCACTCGGGCTTGGCGGGGGTGGCGGTGACGAGCGCGGCGGGGAAATCCACCACTCCGAGGTGGTCGCGGGCACCTTTGACAGTGAGGGTGTCCCAATAGCCGTGGAGGGCGGTGCCCTTGCGGCTTTTGAGGCGGAGATAATTGGCTCCGGCGTCGGCTTGCCCTTTCGCTCCGGCTTCTGGATCGACGAACTGGTCATTCTCGTCGATGTAGCTGCATCCGACGTGAAGCGGCTGATGGAGATCGCCGACGAGATGGGCGGTGAGCATCAGGGCGACGCGCTTGTTGATTTTCAGCGGGTTTTTCGACTGATCTTCCGGGGCCTGAAGGACTTGGATGCAGAGCTCCAGAATGTGGACGATGTCGCGTGGGTTGGTGCCGGTGACACCAGCACGGTAGTTTTTTTGCTGAAACGGAATATCGCAATAGTGATAGGTGTGGTGATCCGGGTTGTTCGCGACGAAATCCTTCATTTCGGCGCTGAGGTATTTGTCCGGAAGTTTCGCCCGGTCCGGCCAGGTGGAGGCGCGGTCAAGGCCCTCGCCCTCCTTGAGCAAGGCGCGGACCTCGGTGAGCGCGCGGGTGCCTTCCAAGTAATGTTCGGCGATGGTGCCGATCGCTTCATGACCCGCATTGCCGTAGCCGGAGGCATTTCTCAAGAGGGCAATGAAGAGGATGGCGAAAAGGGGAATGCGCAGCATGATGGATTTTGAACAAGGGAGGAACGGAGGATGCCGGCCAGGTCTTGCACGAGAGTGCGAATCTGTGGCGGTCAGGCTTTTCCCCGCAATTTCCCGAACAGCCAAAGCACAGCAAGCACGATGGCGACGATCCACAACAGATGGAGAAA
>JBBQDJ010000248.1:0-6241 GCA_038319595.1 Verrucomicrobiales bacterium | reverse complement strand
GAAAGGGATTCAGGCCGGCTGAAGCCAGCGCTCCATTCACAATCCATTTTTCTCATTTCCACCAATTCATGATGCGCGGCAGCATCTTACGGCGCTTTGGATTGACGAAAAATTTACGCCGCAGCGTTAGACAAACCGCTTGGTTTATGTATCTCTTCTGCCCACTGACACCCATGCTCGCCCGACTTTCCATCCATTTCCTGATCTTCGCTGCTTTTTCCTGCCATGCCTTCGGCGAGATCCGCCCATGGAAAAGTGCCGACGGCTCGAAGTCGTTTCAGGGTAATTTCGTGAAGCGGGATGCCACCACCGTCACGATCGCAATGGCGGGCGGCAAGGAATCGATCATCGAACTGGCCAAGCTCCATGCCGACGAGACGACTTGGCTCAATGTGAACCACCCCGTGGCCGGCGAGAGTCCGGCACCGGACCCGGCGGCGGTGTTCGACACCCTGCTTTTCGGCGATAGCCGCGAGACCGTGACGAAAAAACTCATGGCCAGCAAAATCGTTGAAACGAGCACCGACGAGACGTTCTTCGGTCGTTCCGGACTCAACGGAATGTTTTCCACCCGCCAGAAAATCGGCAAGGTCAAGGGCTTGCTGTATTTCGATTGGACGGAAGACGGAAACCTCAAGGAGCTCACCCTCCAAACGGAATACCTCCCGGCAAATGCCTACAAATCCGACCTCGAACCCACGTGGACGGCGATGGTTGAACTCCTGAGCACGCTCTACGGAAAACCGCTCCAGAAAGGACCGATGCCGGCAATGGCAAGTCTCAGCGATGGAACCTTCAGCCCATCCCACCTGTGGGCGCTAGAAGGTGGCGGCGGGGCCCTGCTCGGCACGGCCTGCGAGGGCCATAAATACCAATTGGTCGTCCGCTTCACCCAGAAGAAGATCAAAGTCGTCGAGATTCCTTAACGCCGTCGCACCGACTCGGTTCTTGAATTACCGGCCGTCAAACCGAGACTTCCGCCATGGCCGAACTCGATCTGTTCTCCACCCCTCCACCACCGGATCCCCAGCGGCGGATTCTTGAACTGCGGGCCGCACTCGAGCACCACAACCGGCTCTACTACCACCAAGCCACCCCAGAAATTTCCGATGCGGAATATGACACGCAGTTCCGTGAGCTGGAGTCGTTAGAAAAAAAGCATCCCGAGTTCTACGATGCGAACTCCCCCACCCTGCGCGTCGGCGGTGCGCCCATCGATGACTTCCAACAGATTCAACATGCCGTGCCGATGCTTTCCATCGACGACGTCTTCGAACTCAGCGCCGAGGGCATGGAGAAATCTGGAGCCACCCGTCCGGAGCAGGAGTTGATCGAATTCTATCAGCGCCTTCAGAAGAACCTGAAACGCGAGGAAGTCGCCGTCACGATCGAGCCGAAAATCGACGGTGTTGCCGTTTCCCTACTCTATCAGAACGGCAAGCTCGCCTACGCCGCCACCCGTGGCGACGGGCAGATCGGCGACGATGTGACGCACAACGTCAGGACGATCCGGAGCATCCCGCTTGAATTGAGATTCCACGGAATCGCCGAATCCACTCCGCCGGTTGACTTGGAAGGGATTCTTCCCTACCTTCATACCCATGGACGGGATTCTTCAAGCTCAACTCCTCGCAGAACGCCTCCGCAAAGCGCGGGACAGAGCTTGGCGCGAAGGCTTCTCACTGACATCGGAAGAAGCGATGGAAAAAATGTTTCGCAACGGATCCGACAGGAAGCCGAATCCGTGGTATCGTGGGCCAGAGAGTCAAACCGACTCCTCGACCCCAGAAGATTCGGACAGCTCGCATCTCGTTACCCTCAGCTAGGCGGCCAATCGGAACACACCGTCTTTCATCTACAAAGTCGGCATCGGGTCATTAAATTCACCCTGCCTCCCTACTTCGGTGCCCAAGGGGAAGCCATCGATTACTTGGAAAATCTGGAAGCAGCGAATCGTGTTTTCGGCGATGACATCATTCTCCACGGAGTCCTAGAAACCAAGCGCGGTCCGGCGCTCGTCACCTCCCAGCCTTTCGTCTTCGGGGAGGTGCCAACCTCGGAGGAAGTCGCTTCATGGTTCGAGGCAAATGGCTACCATTCAGCGGGCCACAACCGCTGGAAGAATAACGAAACCGGAATGGAAGTCGCCGATGCGCATGTCGGGAATTTGATTAAATCCACCGCGGGCGAATTGATTCCCATCGATCTCCAAGTTCTACACGAAGGCAAAACTCCGCCCTCTTCACCATCAACCATCCCTGCTCTCCTCGAAGTCCGCGGCGAAATCTTCATGCCGAATGAAGCCTTCGCCGCACTCAACGCAGAGCGCGATGAGGCCGGCCTGCCCACCTTCGCTAATCCCCGGAACTCCGCCGCCGGGACGCTCAAGCAGCATGATCCGAAAATCGTCGCCAAGCGGCCGCTCGCATTCCTCGCCCACGGCCTCGGCGCCTACGAGGGGCCGCCGTTAGAAACGGAACATCAATTTCACGATCTGTTGGGAGCCCTCGGCATTCCTCAAAATCAGCCTATCCTCACTGCCCGTAATTTGGATGAAATGCTGGAATCCGTTGCCCGCATCAACCGCGAGCGACACGACCTCGACTACGGCACCGACGGAGCCGTCATCAAAGTCCTCGACCGCGCCGAGCGCGAACAACTCGGCTTCACCTCGCGCGCTCCACGCTGGGCGGCGGCTTATAAATTCCTGCCAGAGCAGAAGGAGACTACGCTCAACAGCATTATCATTCAAGTGGGTCGCACCGGCGTCCTAACACCAGTGGCAGAGTTGACGCCGGTGCTCGTTTCCGGTTCCACCGTTTCCCGCGCCACCCTTCATAACCAAGACGAGATCACCAAGAAGGACATCCGCCTCGGAGCGACCGTGCTCATCGAAAAGGCCGGAGAAATCATCCCCGCCATTGTGAAGGTCATCCGTCACGTGGAAGGCGCGATCCCCTATTCCCTCTACGACAGTGTTGCGGGAAAATGCCCGTCTTGCGCTGGCCCTATCAGCCAAGAGGAAGGATTCGTCGCATGGCGTTGCACGAACTTCGCTTGCCCCGCGCAGGCGGTGACCCGCATCAAGCACTTCGCCGCTCGCAAGGCTCTCGATCTGGATGGTCTTGGTGAAATCGTTGCGGAGGCGCTCGTCCGCCATGGACATTGCACCACGCCACTCGATCTCTTCAAGCTAACGGAAGACACCCTGGCGAATCTGAATCTGGGAACTGAGGATGCCCCACGTCGCTTCGGCGAAAAGAACGCGGTGAAAGTTCTATCCGCCCTTGAAGCAGCGAAGAACAAGCCACTGCACCGCTGGCTGTTCGCCATGGGCATTCGGCAGTTAGGGGAATCTGCCGCCAAGGAACTCTCTCGCCTGCATCACACCATCGGCGAAATCGCGAATTCCGACATCCTCGAGGAACTCCTCCGCGACACCCGTGCCACGGCCAAGAAGCAAAATGAATTCCTCGCGAAATTCTCGATCACCGGTGATGTCGGCCCCGCCGTAGCGGAAACGATTAGCAGTTTTTTCAAATCGGATGCGGGCAAGCATGTCCTCGCCCGCCTTGCCGAACTCGAGATCGATCCGATTTCCGACAACTACCTTCCCATTGCCGCCGAGGCAGATCTATCCGCTCAGCCGCTTGCCGGAAAAACCTTCGTCATCACCGGGACCCTCAGCATGGATCGCGATGCCATGATGGAGCTCATCGAAAGCAAAGGCGGTAAAGTCAGTGGTTCTGTCTCAGCGAAAACCAACTACGTCATCGCCGGTGAAGGCGGCGGCTCGAATCGAGACAAGGCTGAGAAACTCGGTGTCACCATTCTCGACGAAGCCGGACTGCACCAGTTGCTCGGAATCGGTGGAGATTCGGTAGAACCGGCAGATTTCCCATGAATCGTTGGGGATTCCCCATTATTTTTTGATTACTTGTAAGGAGATCGGCAGCGCACGAGTTTCCCTGCCAGTCATGAAGCTCCCCGCCGCGATTCTCTGTCTATCCAGCCTCCTTTTCCCACTGGCTTTCGCGCTCGACGTCCGCACGGAGATAAAGCGGGCGGAGGAATTCGGCAAGAACGCGCCGGCGCTTTTGCTCGGGACCGAGTTGCGGACTTATTGGTCGCCTAGTGATTCGCACTTGCTCTATCGGGTCAACACCGCCCGTGGCCAATATCGCTTTTTCCAGCTCGATCCTGCTACCGGGAATGCCTCATGGGCCTTCGACCACGAGGTGTTAGCCACCGCGCTCGGCAAGGCGGCGGAGCAAAACGTGGATCCCGGCAATCTGCCCCTCGAGCAACTCGAAATCGCCGCGAATCCGCCTTCCGTCCGCTTCCGTGCGTTCGGAAAATCGTGGCGCTTCACCTTGGAAAACCAACAGGTCAGCCCCGATGATTTGCCGCCGAAGGTCGTCGATCTGCTACCGCCAGAAGCGGCGATGCGTGGAAGCCGCCGCAACGAGGCGGCCACCGTTCTCACCATCGAAAACGGCACACCGGGTGAAATCGAAATGTTCTGGTTGGACCGCGCCGGCGAGCGAAAATCCTATGGCAAGCTTCCGCCCGGCCAGAGCGCGACCCAGCAGACATATGCAGGTCATGTCTGGCTGATGACCGATGCCACCGGCCAGCCGTTAGCCGGGGTGGTGACGCCCGAAGCTCCATCGCTTGCCCGCGTGACCGGGCGCGTGAGACCCCAGCCACAGCCGAAGGAGAATCAATCCCCTGATGGAAAATGGCGTGCCCTCATTCTCAATCACAACGTGGTCATCGAACCCGCCGGCAGCGGAACATCCGTTACCCTTTCCACGGACGGCACCGAGGACGACGGCTATGAACGCCCGCTGCAATGGTCGCCGGACTCGAAAAAGCTCGTCGCCTTCCGGGCGAAAAAGGTCGAACCACGCAAGATCAACATCGTCCAGTCCTCGCCGCCGGACCAAGTCCAGCCGAAGCTGAAAACCATCGATTACCCCAAACCCGGCGACGCGATCTCACAACCGATGCCGCATTTGTTCGATGTCGAGAATCACCGTGAGATCGCCATCGATCACGGCTTGTTCGACAATCCTTGGGACATCTCCGAACTCGCATGGACCAACGATTCCTCGGAGTTCTCATTCGTTTACAACCAGCGCGGCCACCAGGTGATGCGCATCGTCGGCATCCGCGGCGACTCAGGATCCGTTAGGAAGATCTTCGAGGACACGAGCGCGACCTTCATCGACTACTCACAGAAATTTTTCCTCCGCCGCCTGCCAGCGACCCGGGAGATTCTCTGGGCCTCGGAGCGGGATGGATACAACCACCTCTATCTGATCGACGAGGTTTCAGGCGTCATCAAAAATCCGGTGACCAAGGGAGATTGGAACGTCCGCGAGGTGATGGGGGTGAATGAGGAGAAGCGCGAGCTCCTGCTCAAGATCGTCGGCGTGGCCGGACAGGATCCCTATCACGTTCATTTCGCTCGGGTGAACTTCGATGGTAGCGGATTCACCCAACTCACCGCAGGCGATGGCACCCACCGCATCGAGTTCTCACCGGACGGAAAATTCATCATCGATCGCTGGTCGCGGGTGGATCTCCCCCAAGTCACCGAGGTCCGCCGCGCGGAGGATGGCAAGTTCGTCGCCGAACTCGGACGCATGGACGACGGCGAGTTGACGAAAACCGGGTGGAGCCGCCCGGAGCGCTTCACCGCGAAAGGCCGCGATGGCAGGACCGATATCTACGGCATCATCATCCGCCCGTTAAATTTTGATCCCGCAAAAAAATACCCGGTGGTTGAGAACATTTACGCAGGTCCCCATGACCAGTTCGTGCCAAAATCCTATTTCCCTTGGTCGGGACTGAACGCGATGGCCGAGATGGGATTCATCATTGTCAGCATCGACGGCATGGGGACGAACTGGCGGAGCAAGGCATTTCACGATGTCTGTTGGAAAAATCTAATGGATGCCGGTTTCCCCGACCGCATCGCGTGGATCAAAGCGGCAGCCGCAGACCGGCCGTGGATGGATCTTTCTCGCGTCGGTATTTACGGAGGTAGTGCAGGGGGACAGAACGCGCTCGCTGGACTGCTGCACCACGGAGATTTCTATCAGGTCGGCGTCGCGGATTGTGGCTGTCATGACAACCGCATGGACAAGATCTGGTGGAACGAGGCGTGGATGGGCTGGCCGGTGGACGAAAGCTACGAGCGCAACTCCAACGTCACTCATGTCGGAAAATTGAC
>JBBQDJ010000247.1:0-6290 GCA_038319595.1 Verrucomicrobiales bacterium | reverse complement strand
AGGATCAGCATCAAGCCCAAGCCGGTCATCAAGGCGAATGCCGTGTGGGGCTCGGGAACCGCGGTGGCTCCCATATTGATCGTCGTGGTGATTTGGCTGGTGAGCGCCGCAGTCAAAGTCGCATTGATGTCGGACGTGGTGGAAGTCGCCGCGACACCGGTGAGGGTGCTGCCGATGACTTCAGCGCTGAAGTAGGCAGCGATGTCGGTCACCTTGTTGCCCACGGCGATCGCGTTGATGACATCCACCCCGGAGGCCAGCACCGCATCACGGGTGGTTGGAGCGCTGATTTTTGGCGCCGTGGCCGCTGCCACATCGATGATTTGCACCTTACTCTCAAACCCGTTAGCCAAGCCACCGGTCTCGCTTCCAAAAGAAAGCGCCGCTGCAGTGAGGGCGCTTCCCACATCCGACGTTTTTTTCGAGGAGGGCGCTGAGACGTTGGTCAAAAGAGACGCAAAGGTAGAGGCCTCGCTGGCATTACCGATCGACATCCACGGAATTCCCACCTCTTGGACCGAAGAGTTTCCATAAAACATCAGCGAAACGGCAATCCGACCGAGAGTGCCGGACTGGATGGAGCTCATTACCTCCTTGCTCGTGAAGGAAGAGGCATAGCTCGCCATCAGGGAGCCAAAGTCATTTTTGTTGAGCCCGGGTTGAGTCACATCAACGAGCAAGATCAGCTCGCTGTCGACCGCTTCGGCGGAGGCCTGCCCAGACAATCCGAACGAAACGATGCCAAGGGACAGCATCACGAGCGCGGTTCGTAAGTTGGACAGCAGGCTACCTGGATGGGGTATTGCTGGTTTCATAAGGTGTAAGGGTGTGGTGTAGCGGGAATATTTAAATTTAAGATTGCTTAACTGTCAATATTTTTATAATTTACGGACATGTTTAATCCCACACGTGACACCCGAACCCCCCTTTCGTCTCGGATTGCCTTGTCCGGAGCCTTATTACTGGCGGGAATTTTCGGTCTCGGAGCGGCGATCCTGCTGCCGGTAAAAAAACCAAAAAAAACGGAGTTGGTTGAGTTTCGTGCGCCCATCAGCGACGAGATGTCACCAGAA
Source organism: Verrucomicrobiales bacterium (assembly GCA_038319595.1). Taxonomy (GTDB): domain Bacteria; phylum Verrucomicrobiota; class Verrucomicrobiia; order Verrucomicrobiales; family Akkermansiaceae; genus Luteolibacter. The sequence goes on along the minus strand of JBBQDJ010000247.1, from coordinate 5,217 downwards.
ATGAAAATCATCCCGCCTGTCGTCACAATTCCAGAGACGTCGTCAGTCGATCTGATCCGCTTTTGCTCGAGCAACGTGACCGAAACCCGGAGTTTTGTCATTTTCCAGAAGGGCACAGCGGTGATCGTCGATGAACCCTGCGAGGATCCGCTGGCCGCAGCTAACAAGAAGCTTTCCGCCTGCATGGAGCCAGACGTCCGTTTCCTCACCGAGCCGACCCGCGAAGGTGACTTGATCGTGACGTTCAAGGAGCCGGTTTTTCTCCGTTTCAGTGGTGCGGAGCTCTCAAATTTGAATGGCTGGCTGGAGGCCACCGCCACTGCGTTGCTGACTCCAGAGGAGACTGCGGCGGTTTCCGAAGGTTGGACGCCCAACCGCAACGCCCGGTTCGGCTTGTTGGCGCGCCGGAAAATGCTGGAAGACGCGGCAAATCCAGTGCCGGTGAAAATCATTCGGGCGAAGTCCCGGGCCATGGCCGCCAATTGATCTTCTGGGATCACTGCGCAAGCCTTCCGCAGGGAGCAACTGAAATTGATGGGCGAATATTGGGGGAGTGGATCTCTGGTCCACTCGCCGAGGTGCGGCGAAAGCGGGAGCGCGAAACTCATCCCTATCCCTACCCATCGTCTTGGTGGACCGGAGATCCACCCCCCTTAGGTGGTCTCATGCCGCTGCCCACCGCTCTCAGTTACCCCCCTTCCGCGCTTGCAGTCGGGCGTTTCACCCGTGAGACTCCGGCCATGTTTTCGCCTAAGTGGAAGAAGGAAGCGCTGCACCTCGTCAAGGGCGCGAAAAAATTCGTCGATTACAAACGCGACCTGTTGAAGCCCGATCGCGTGGCGGAAATCAACTCGCGCCGGGATGATCTGCTGGCGGCGATCAAGTCCAAGGACCGCGCCAAGGTGGACGAGGCTTCCAAACAAATCCGCGCGGTCTGCGAGAACTCCCTGCCGAAGGAGCCGCCGCTCGGCTGGTTGGAGGAAAATGTCGAGGTGATGTTCGTCGCCATCGTCATCGCGCTGGGACTTCGCGCTTACTATTTGCAGCCGTTTCGGATTCCGACGGGATCGATGCAACCGACTCTCAATGGGATCATCGGCACGCCACAGGCGAAAAAGGATTGGCCAAGTTTCCCGACGCGGATGTGGGAAAAGGCGATGCGCGGTAGGACCTATGTCTATGTAGTCAACGACCAAGATCGCCACGTTTCGGACTTCAAGGACACCCAGTATATGCATTTTTTCAGCCGCTCTGAACTGCAGTTTTCCGACTCCCCTCCGCTCCGCCTGCCCGCTCCCGGCGGGCCTCTGGATAAGCTGGGTCTGCGCGAGGCCATCAGCTTTGCCAGAAGCCACGGCGGGCTGATTCCAAAAGGAACGGTCCTTTGTGAAGGCTACATCGATACCGGCGATCTGGTGCTCGTGGACAAGTTTTCCTATCATTTCCGCAAGCCAAAGCGCGGCGAGGTCTTTGTTTTCGACACCATCGGCATCGATGGGATCCAAAAACGCAGCGGCCCCCAAGGTGCCGGTTCCCACTACATCAAGCGCCTCGTCGGCGTGCCGGGTGACAAACTCTCCGTCCTCTCCCCCAATCTCATGGTGAATGGGAAAATTGCCCAAGAACCTGGAATCCAGCGCGTCATCCGCGGCGAGGGAGCCTACAGCATCAACTCAAGTGGCTACGGCTACGCCCAAATGGAAGGCCCCTCGGCGAGCGGCCGGCGGCTGCCCCAATTCATCGTAAAACCCGGTGACATCCTCGAACTCGACGCCGTGGCCAAGCCCGGTCTGCGCGAATACGCCGCCTTCGGTGACAACACCGGCAACTCCCTGGACTCCCGCTATTGGGGATCCGTGAAGGAATACAACCTCGTCGGCCCCGCACTCTTCTCGCTGTGGCCCATCACCACCGGCCACTGGGGTTTCATCCGCTGATGCCGTGTCCGTCGCCTCGGAAATCACCCGCAGGGCGAAGTCGAATCTGGCTTTTGCCCTGAGGATTCTCCCGGCCGACCGCCGCCAGGACATGGTGGTTTTCTACGCATTCTGCCGGACCATGGACGATCTGGCGGACGACCCCGCCATCGCCGCCGAGGAGCGGGTAAAATCCCTGAACGCCTGGGAAACCGGGCTGACCCGCGGATTTCAAAACCCCAACGAAATCCAGCGTGAAGTCCTCTCCCTGCGCGAACGACAGGCGATTCCCAACGAGCTTCTCCTCGCCATCATCGACGGTTGCCGGGCGGACCTCCAACCGCAGCGGTTTCACACACAGGAGGAACTCTCCCGTTACATCTGGAAAGTCGCCTGCGCGGTGGGCCTTGTTTCCATCAGGATCTTCGGCTGCAAGGATCCGGCCTCGGAAAAATACGCGGTCGCGCTCGGTCAAGCGCTACAGCTCACCAACATCCTGCGCGACATCGGCGAGGACCTCGCCAACGGCCAGCGAATTTATCTGCCACTGGAGGACCTCGCTCGCTTCGGCTACACGGAGCAGGACCTCATCGCCCGCGTGCGCGACGGCCGATTTCATGCGCTCATGGCCCATGAAGCGGATCGCGCCGAGGGCTTTTTTCAGGCCGCCGAAAGAGCGCTTCCGGCGGCGGACCGGCAGGCGCTCGTTCCTGCCAGGATCATGGCGGAAATCTATCAGTTACTGCTCGACAAGATGCGGACGGACCAATTCCGGGTGTTCGAAAAGCGCTACCGCGTCTCTAAGGCCCGCAAGCTGCTCATTCTTTCCAAGCATCTGATTGCACGATCCCTTTGATTCGAATAGAGTTCCGACGATTCCAGTCCCAAGCCCATGTCAAAACCATCCCTCATCTTCCTTCTGTCCGGCGCACTCGGTCTGGCCTCCTGCACGCCGCCACCGCCGGTTCCGCCACCGAATTTCAGACCAAATCCCCCCTACCCACCGACTCCGGTGCAGCCCGGCAGTCCCAACTACGACATCTCGCCGCCGCCCGAGCCACAGCCGGAACCACCGCCTCCCACCGCCACCGGCGGCTATCCCACCGCCAAACCCACGGCAGATCCCAACCAGGTGATCAGCCCCTACGAGCCTTACAACGTGATCGATATCACCGGCTTCAAAACCGGCCAACTCGCGCGCGATCCCGTGAATAAGAAAATCTTCCGGGTGCCTTAAACGGATGACCGTCCAAGGCACCGACGAAAAAAAGAGATGAACTCGCGCGAGTTCATCTCTTTTGGGTCCCTGAAGTCTTTCTTAAGAAACCTCAGTTGGAAGGTGATTCGAATACAAAGTTGATCGACTGGGTGCTGAACTTGGGCAAGGCCACCGTGTTGAGGTAGGTCAGGGTGATCGCAATCGGCTTGCCCTTGTTGTTCTTCTGATACGCCGCGCCGAACTCGACGAAAACAGAAGTGTTGAACTTCCCGCTCAGTTTCTTGTCCACGTAGAAGTTGGTCACGCCAGGGATTTTGAGGTAACTCAATTGTAGCTTGGTAAAGATGCTATCCGTGGCATAGGGGATCTCCACACCGCTGGGGCCGACGAGCTTACCTTTGGCACCCATCGCGAATTCATAAACCTTGCCGATCTGGAGCGTGCTGGGCGCGCCGGCGAAAATTTTCATTCGAGGGTTGAGCTTATTGTTGTCGGTCTTGATGATGGAAACGAGTTCCAACTTGACTTTAGTCCCGAGTGGAATCGGGCCGGCAACTCCGGTGGCGATCATGGAAATGGCTGCAAGCGCGCTAACTAGGATGGTTTTCATAGGGGTGGCTATTTGATTGAGGTAACGGTGACTAGTTGGCGGAATCATCACTTGTTAGCAAGTTCTGATTTATTGATTCGCAAGTGTGGCAGGTCGGGCGATTGCACCCTGCAACGTCAATGCCGGGGAAGCGCGTCAGCAAAAGCAGCAGTCGTCAAAACGTTGCTTTTTGCAATAGGATCACCGCTGTTCTTCAAGGAAAGTGGCGACTCTACGCCCGCGGATGCGCCGAATCGTAGGCATCCTTGAGACGCTCCTTGGTCACGTGCGTATAAATCTGTGTCGTGGACAGTGACGCATGACCTAACAGCGCCTGCACACTCCGCAGGTCCGCCCCAGCATCCAACAGATGGGTTGCGAAACTATGGCGTAACTTGTGCGGGCTGATGGCGAACGGGATGCTGCTGCGTTTCAGGTATTTCTTGAGCAGTTGATCCACCGCCTGCTGCGTGATTCGGGTGCGCCGGCTACTTAGAAATAAGGGCCCGGAAGTCACCGCCGCTTCCTGGCGGTAACGCTGGATCGCATTCAGCGCCGGCCCACCGACAGGCACGATGCGTTCCTTCGAACCCTTGCCCATCACCTTGACCGACTCGCCGATGAAATCGACCTGCCTCACCTCTAACGCTAACAATTCCGAAATCCGCAGCCCGCACGAATAGAACAGTTCAAGGATCGCCGCATCGCGCAAGGGCAGCCACAGCGGGGTTTTTTTATCGACCGGACCTCGCAACGGCATTCCGAGCAGTTCGTCGATCTGCGTGATCGTTAGAACCACCGGCAGGCTGCGCTCTGGTTTCGGCAGCAGCACCTCCGCCACCGGACTGCGCGCCAGGCCCTGCCGCAACACGAGGTATTTGTAAAAGGACCGCAACGCCGCGAACCGCAAGCGGATCGTCGCCCGCTTGAAACCCTGCTTCATGAGCGCGAACAGATAGTCACGAAAATCATCCGCCTCCTCCGCCCGCCAGCCGGCGAATTTCTCGCCGCGCCATTTCTGATAGACCGCAAGCGCGTCGCGGTAGTTCGCCAGAGTCCGGGGAGACGCGCTCTTCTCCGTCGCCTGAAACTCGAAAAAAGCGATCTCGTCGCGGTCGGTCATCGGCCGGTAGGTTAACCCGCAACCCCTTGAAACCAAGCCAATAGAAAAGCCCCGCCGGGATCAGCCGACGGGGCTATCAGAAAGATCCTCGGGATGCTCAGTTGCCGCGGAGCGTCAGGAAACGCTGGTTGAGCCGACCGACTCCTTGTTTGAGCTTGGTGCGGACTTCATTCCAAGGAGTCATCGGGGAAACGTCGCGCTTGGCACCGAGGCGCTGGTCCACACTCGCTAACAGGCGGTCACCACCGAGGGAATCAACAATTTCACCTTCGAAGGCGACTTTGCCGATGAAGGCTGCGACCTCAGGGGAGCCAAGGGCACCGGTGAGCTTGGCGCTCGGGGACGGATGAACGACGGTCACCGGGGTCGC
>JBBQDJ010000246.1:0-6291 GCA_038319595.1 Verrucomicrobiales bacterium | reverse complement strand
GATGACCTTTGGCTGCGCATCCAGGCGGCGCAGGCTTTGTCCGCGATTGGCCAGCCGGCCATGGCCGCCGCTCCCGAACTGCTGCAAATGATCGCCAAAGGCCCGACCGACGCAGATCCGCGGGGCATGGAACAGCGCTTCGTCTCGCAAGCCCTGTTCAGCGTCCGCAGCGGAATGCTGGGCAAGACACTCGAAGGGGTCGATCGCGGCCAGTTGCTCGCGGCCGTGCGCGCCGGACTGCGCAATGAGGACGGACGGACGCGCGGCAGTTTTGCCTCTGTTTATTCGAATCTAACCGTTGAGGAACTGCGGCCGATCCTGCCGACCATCCGTCAGGCGATTCTCGAAAAGTCACCCAGCGGCATCATGTTCGACGGCCAAATCCAGACGGCGGGGCTCGACCTCTTCAGCAGGCACCACATCAGCGAAGGGATCGAGTTGCTCGCCGATTACGTACGCCTTCAGAAACAGCATGGCAGTGAGAACCACACCCCCAAGCTGCTGGAAATGCTCAAACGATACGGCGCCCACGCCCAACGCGCCATTCCTCAGCTGGAAAAGGCCGCTCATTACTTCGAAAACGACGAGGAGGACTTTCCGAAAAGCCTGAGCCTGAAGAAAGCTGAGGAAGTTCGGAAGGCGATTCGCGAAATCGAACAGTTGAAAGAAACACCCGAATTGATCGAACTGAACTTGGGAAAGACCGCGAAATAGAACAACAAATCCATGTATCAATCTCCTTCCGCATACACTAGGATGAACTCATGATACAACGCCGCCACTTCATCGCCACCGCCGCCCTCGCCGCTGCGCCTAACATCCTCACCGCTTCGAAAACTGCGGAGCCGCCCCTCATCGTCGGCCACGGCACCCACCGCTATTGGGTGGAGAAAAACTGGTCGAAGGCGGATCACGTGAAATTTCCGCTGAACAACTGCCATGAAATGGTCCAGTCATCCGACGGCCGCTTGTTTCTCGTGACCGATCATCCACAGAACAATATCCTGATCTATCAGACTGATGGCACCCTGCTCGACCATTGGACTTTGAAGTCGCACAGCGGCCATGGACTCACGCTCAGCCGCGAAGGTGACCAAGAGTTTCTCTACATCGCGATGACTGAAGGCCGGGTCGTGAAGACCACGCTGGAAGGCAAGGTGCTGCTAGAAATCGATCCGCCGTCGAAGGTGAATTTTTACACTCCGGAGATGTCCTACAACCCCACCGAGACTGCCATCGCCCCGAATGGCGACATCTATGTGATCGATGGTTACGGTTCCCAATACATCCTCCACTACTCGAAGGAGGGCAAGCCCATCGGGAAATTCGGAGGTAAAAGCTCCCTGCCGCAAAACCTCGGAAAATTTCTCCAAGCCCACGGCATCGCCCTCGACACTCGTGGAAATGAGCCGCTGCTTGTCTGCACGGCGCGCATCCGCAACGAACTCTCTTGGTTCACCTTGGCCGGCGAGCATCGGCGCACGGAATACTATCCAGGCGCCTACCTCAGTCGTCCGGTCATCAAGGGGGAAAATCTCTACTCCGCAGTCTGTTTCGGATTCCGCAAAAACGATTTCCGCATGTGGATGGGGCGCGGGTTCATCACCATTCTCGACAAGGATAACAAAGTGATTTCCTGCCCGGGAGGAGCGGCTCCTCGCTATGAAGACGGAATCCTCCTGCCGCTCATGAAAGACGTGGATCTCGTCAACAACGGCCACGACGTCTGCATCGATCACGATGATAACCTCTACCTTTGCCAATGGAACTCAGGAAAGGTTCCGCCCTACAAACTCCATCGTCTCCCCACCTGATCACCTTCTCCATGGATCTCCCCCCAGAACCCCGGTCGCCATCATGGTTTCATCATGAGGAAGGAGTATCACTCAAACTTGACATCTTGTCCACTTCGCCACACCTCGTTTCCATAAAATCTGTCACCATCGCTGAGTTCAAACGTCAACTCTCCGCCCTGTTGAGCGAGGCTGCCAAGTCGATGCCGCGAGGCCGCGGAAATAGTCGAAGCCGATGTCGGTGGCGTGTCCCTCGACGCGGCGGGTCCAATCCACGGCTGTGGGGCTGGTTGGATTGCTGGTGATCCGGGTGTTCGTGCCGGGGGCATACCATTTACCTCCGAGGTGCCATTTGCCGAAGGCGGCGGTGTCATCCCCCTGGCTCTTGAGGAAATTCGCGAGGGTCACGTCGCCGGCAGCGGGAATGTTATCGATCCCGGACTTGAAACCATAGTGATCCGAGATGCTCTGGAATTTCCTCCAGTTCTAGATTCCCGTGAGAAGAGAATAGCGCGAGGGCGTGCAAACGGCATTGGCCGAGTGCGCCTGGGTGAAGGTGACTCCTTGGGCGGCGAGGCTGTCCACATTGGGCGTCGGCGACGGGCTGGAGGTTCCGAAAAGCGCGCCATAGCGCGAGATGTCGCCGAAGCCGAGGTCGTCGACGTAGATGATGAGCACGTTCGGCTTGGCGGGCCTCGGCGTGTAGTCCGGGAGGTTGTTGGCGTCATTAGGCGAGGCACCCATGGCGGTTTCCGCTTCATCACGGTAGCTGTCGCCGTCGCTGTCCACGAAGGGGGCGACGAATCCGGGGTTGGGCGGTGGTGGTGGTGTGGTGGTGTTGGAGACCACCGAAACGCCGGCGAGGACGATCACTTTGTTCCGATAGATGCAGAGGGTGGCTTCTTCGACGCGCTGGCCGAGGCGGTGGATTCAGAGGGGGTATCGACTTTAACTCTTCCTACGCATGTGATTGGGGTAAGCTTTAACGATCTCTTCCGCATGCTCTTTCGAGCCGCCGTAATCCCCAAATGAGATACGCATTGAACTGTAGCTTTTTGCATCAACCGTGTATTCATAAGTCACATCAGCTCTATAAACGGTTCTTCTCTGCCGTGTATCTTTAGCACTGCTTTTCTTCGTAATATATGATGAGGTTTTAGATGAGACGATGGTGCCCTCAGTCGTTGGCCATGACTCGCTGTCTCGAGCTTCTTTAGATATTTCCAAGCCTTTGAGAAATCCATTGAAGGTAAACCCAAAAGCGATGATAGCGGCGCATACAATGATGCCCAAACATCCTAGAAAACCTAAGGAAAACAGACGGTTGGTCTTTAGCTCTTGAGCTTTCTCGTTCTGATTTTCACTGGTGGCGTCTTCTTCATTCATCTCCGAAATAGTTATGAAACAAGACCGATTATTGGAAGTTAAAAAGGCCGCCAGATGTTGGTTGGGTATGGAGCGTAAGGCCTGTTGTTCTTGTCATAAAGGCTTCTCCCTCTGTCATATTCTATTTCTCTAATGGAGGAACCCTATGGAAAATGTGCGAAAAAACCACTCGACCCAATCATTTTCCCACCTTCACCTCCGGCAGAATGAAGGGAATCTCCACCCGCTTCCAACCTTCGCGGACCTCGATCTTCAGCGTGGCTTCATCGTCGTCCTCCTTGCGCGTGAATATCGTAGCCATCGCCGGCGACGACGATGACCTTGTTCCGTTTTTTGTAACAGTTCCTTTCCGCTGCGCAGAAAGTCATCCGACATAATCTCGTAGGCGACGAATGGTCGCGAGCGATTCGGCGGCGATGCGTGAGAAATCCGGTGTGAGCTGTTCATCCGCAGACACTGCCGCCCAGAAATTTTCCGCCATCGCGGCGGCTTGTCGCCACGGCTCCTCCATTGCGGGGATGGGCGGAGCGGGGGTGAAACGGCGGGGAGTGATTTCTCCCTGCGCTCCGGGTGCCCAGAGCATGGGGAGCATGTCGTAGGCGGGTGTGACTGCGAGCGGCAAGGAATTGGTTAGAAAAAACGAGAGATTTCCCGGATGCATGTCCGTGTTCCCGATGAGATCGCCGAAGGATTGGAGAAGGGCGATTCGTGCTGCTCCGTCCTCATGAATCAGTCCCGCATCCAGGAGATCCGGAGCGGCATCCGTCCAAGCGCGTGGGTAGGTGCCGAGAAGGGAGTTGGTGAGTGATTCCAAGGAAATCACGCCTACCCTGCCTCCCGCACCTTGCCTGTCAAAACGGGTTGTTTGCAGAAAGCGCCGTCGTCCGGCATCGAGCAATTCCGCGCCGCGGATCGCGAGACCTGCCTGCGCGAGCACTTGGTTTGCATGAAACTCGCAGACCAGAAGATCACCCCAGCGGAGTGCCGCTGATTGATCGAGAGGGGCAGTGAATTTCACCAGCACGGGGCGGAAGCCGCCATCCGCATCCGCGAGGGTGGTGAGGAACTTCGGTTGCTCGCCGCCAGCGGAGGAGCTGGGTAGGGTTTCCGCGATTTCTTGTGCGTTGGTGAGATAGGCCTCCGCCCGCTGATGGGCGGGAACGACATTTTCCCCGAAAAGATCCGCAGAATTGGCGAGAGCCAAGCGCAGTGGTTCATCGCCGAGAACGAGATTGCCGGGAAGGTCATCGCCCTGTGACTGCAGAAAAACCAACGTGTCATCATCCTTCCAGCGCCGGGGATCGTCCGGGAGCTGCAAGGGGCGGGATAGCCTGCTGGCGACGATCCGTCCGAGGAATCCTTGCGGACGGATCTCCTGGAGGAAAAATGGCAGGCAAGGCCATAGTCCATGGCGATCCGTGAAAAGCGCAGCCCACTCGGGCGTTTGGGCAGTCCATTCGATGCGCCATGCGTTTTCATGAAGAGCTTCCGCCTGTGCCCAAGCAGTGGCTCTGCCGTTCGCCTCCATGCGGTAGATGGGCCATTGGCTGCCCACGCCCCGGATGCTTCTGCGCAGGAGGTAACGGGTGCTGCGTGCCGCGCCTATGGTGACGAGTTCATCGCCGAAATCCTGCAAGGTGCGGGCGATGGTGGTTCGGTTCACCGCAAGCATGGCCGCCAGTTCCGTAGCGGACACGGGGCCACGAACCCGGATGTGTTGGCTGAGGATTTCGTGGGTGATTTGCGGTGGGCGAGGCATTCGGTGGGGTTATTATGCATCAATAAAAATGTGATATCGATAATTTTATCCGACCAATACCCGAAATAGTAAGCCTAATTTCTGGAAAACCTCTAAAATACGAAATAATTATGCGTCGATAAATAGTGAGATTGATCTTCGATCCAAACCAACCATCACTGCGTTAAGAATCCAGGATTGCTTCGATCCACACCTGCATTTCCCTTTTAAGCACGGCATCATCGAGAACGTAAGCGAGATCGCCATAGCCCTTCAATCAGTAAGGGACCTCCTCCCAAATGCCGTGCCCATCTCCATTTTTTGGGAAGCCGCGAAGACCGGTACGATCCAGACACCATTCGCGAACCAGCGGGAAAGAGCAATGACTCAGATGTTCCTTCGTGTTAAACCTGCCCGCATCCAGAAGGGTACCTTCACAGGAGTCTCAGCCATCCTGCCCTACCAACGTGAGACCGCATGTTTACCACGCGGACGGGGAAATCCGTTGACCCCAAAAACGGAGCGCTGGCTTTAGCCGGCATCTGCGAATGGGCGGAAGAAGCCGGCTAAAGCCAGCGCTCCGTTTTCGCTCATCCCGTCGTTCAAGGTCACCGCGTTTCCCACGAGGTCAGGATGTCTGAGCCTGCGCGCAGCGGCTCTTGCCCAAGGTGAAGCCTTGTCCCAAAAAAAAACCATGTCGATGGGGATGGGCTCAGACTGTAGCCCAACGCTTCATGCGGCAGACCAAGATGCGTGCCTGCCTCGATTTCAAGAGTTGACGAGCAACCAATCGTCCGGGGTCGATGCACCCGCGCGCTGGAGGTGCTCATTGTCCCAGGACACCAACTCGCAAGCGGCTAAATCGCCAGTTGCGCCCCTTGGTGAGATGATCCCGGGCGATGGGCCCGCGCGGAGCGGATTTCATCCGATGGCATGGACGTAGCCATCGCCGCCGAAGACGATGACTTTATTCTGATAGATGCAGAGGATGACTTCTTCGACGCGCTGGCCGAGACGGTGGAACGGCCGGATTGTTCGAGCGTGCGGCCAAGGCGTTGACGCGAATTCTCAGGGATTCGGCTTTTTGGCGTTCGCCTTTGGCTTTTCCACGCGGATTTGTGATACGTTTACGATCTGTTCCGCCGCCAAGAGTTTTTCACGCAAGTCCGGATAGGAAACGTCCTGCACCGTAGTACCCTTATCAATCGCAAGTCCCGCCGCAATCGCCGCGCTTTGTGCGAGCGCCATGAACACGGGCTCCATGCGGATGGAGCCGAAGGCCATGTGGCTGGCGGAGAGGCTCCACGGGACGAGGAGGTTCCCGCATTCACCTTTTTTCGGAACGATGGCGCGGTAGGAAACCGGATAGGGGCC
>JBBQDJ010000245.1:0-6304 GCA_038319595.1 Verrucomicrobiales bacterium | reverse complement strand
AACATTTCGACCTGGCGAACGCCTTCATCAAAACACCAGTGCAAGTCGGTGAAATGAACGACCGCTTCGTTGAGGTTGTTAGCGGGCTGTTCCCCGCTGACGAAGTCGTTACCCGCGGTGCCTATTCGCTGTCCTTCGCCGGTGGCGGCAGCGTCTCGCTCAAGGAAGCGCTCGACGCCGCCCACGGCCACGAACACGCGGAAGACGGCGGTGAACTCACCCCTGAGAAAAAAGCCGAAATAGCTGCAAAAAAACGAGCCGCAGCTGGCTTGCCACCCGAGAACGCTGGAAGTGGTAGCAAAGTGTGGATGTCTATCAGCGGCATTCTTTTGGTCCTCCTACTCGCCTCGTTGTTCACGCGGAACAACCCCAACACCAATCCGGACACCCTCTGACCCATGCTGAACAAAATGATTCATTGGTCGCTCGCCAACCGGGCGATCATCATCGGCCTGTCCCTCATCCTGATGGTCATGGGCCTGCGCACCGCCACGGAACTGCCCGTCGAGGTGCTGCCTGACTTATCGAAACCCACGGTCATTATCCTCACAGAATCCGCCGGACTCTCACCGGAGGAGGTGGAGACCCGCGTTACCCAGCCGATCGAAAGCGCCCTGATGGGCGTCGCCGGACTTACCCGACTACGGACTAACAGCGACGTTTCACTTTCGCTCGTTTATGCGGAGTTCGGTTGGGACACGGACATCTACAAAGCGCGGATGCTTGTTCAAGAACGCCTTCAAGGTGTGCGCGAACAACTTCCGGAAGGCGTACAACCGTTCATGACTCCCGTGGCTTCGCTCATGGGCGAGATCCTATTAGTCGGAGTCCGCTCCACCATCAAGGAGGGTGAACCCGGCTACATGCCACCCAGCGATGTCCGCTCCATGGCGGATTGGACCATCAAGCGTCGCCTGCAAAGCATTTCCGGCATTGCCGAAATCCTCAACATGGGCGGTGGTGTCAAACAGATCGAAATTCAGCCGGATCCCTACAAGATGCAGGCCCACGGTGTCAGTTTCGAGGAACTGGAAAAAGCAGCGACGGAATCGGCCTCCACCACCACCGGCGGCTTTATCAATACCGGCACCACTGAAATCATGGTGCGCAATCTCGCCATGACCGTGCAGCTCGGCGACATCGCCAGCACCATCGTCAAGAAGGTCAACGACCGCCCCATCTCTATCGGCGACGTAGCCAACGTTGTCTGGGGAATCGAACCAATGCGCGGCGATGCAACCGTCAGCCAAAGCCCTGAAAAAACGCCAACTTACGGCGTGATCATGTCCATCACCAAGGCACCCGGCTTCGACACCCGCGCCCTAACCAGAGAAATCACCAAAGCTCTCGCGGAACTCCAGCCCTCCTTCCCGAAAGGAATGGAAACTACGCTGCTGTTCCAACAGAAGGACTTCATCGACCACGCCATCGGCAACCTCACCGAAGCAATCCGCGATGGCGCGATCATGGTCACCCTCGTGATTTTCATCTTCCTACTGAATTTCCGCACCACCTTCATCACACTCATGGCCATGCCGCTTTCCTTCGGCATCACGATGCTGATTTTCAAATGGTCCGGTATCAGTGTGAACTCGATGACTCTTGGCGGCCTTGCCGTCGCCATCGGCATGGTCGTGGATGACGCCATCGTCGATGTGGAAAACGTCTATCGGAGGCTCAGGGAGAACGCGGCTCTGGAAAAACCTCACGCACGTCTCTCTGTCATTGCCCGCGCTTCCGGCGAAGTAAGAAATTCCATCCTCTACGCAACCGTTCTCATCATCCTCGTCTTCCTGCCACTGCTTGGACTAACCGGAGTCGAGGGCAAGCTGTTCGCTCCCATCGCCATCGCTACGATCATTTCGATGATCGCGTCGTTCATCGTCTCGCTCACGGCGATCCCAGTGCTCTGCTCGTTCCTGCTCAACCCCAAGGCGGGCCACGAACACAAGGACGGCATCGTCACCCGTGGTATGAAATGGCTGCTAGAACATGTCTGGCTGCGCTTCGGCCTGAGCCAACCCTATCTGCTGTTAGCTTTGGCCGCGATCATCGTCGTCGCCGCGTTCTCGCTCTATCCACAGATGGGTAAGGATTTCCTTCCCAAGTTTAAGGAGGAGACCGCCCTCGTCGCTGTCACTTCCGCACCCGGAACCTCCTTAGAAGAAATGAACAAAATTTCAGATGTCGTCGAGCAGCAGATCCTCTCGGTCCCAGAAGTCCGAAAGGTCGGACGCCGCCTGGGTCGTGCGGAACGCGGTGACCACGTCGTCCCTGTTTCCACTGCCGAGTTTGACGTGGATTTTCGCGAGACGGAAGGCGAAGCAAAAGGCAAGGCCCGTGACCGCAACGAAATCCTGGCTGACATTTCCAAGCGCCTGAAAACCGTCCCAGGCGTGTTCGCCGTTGTCGGTGGTCCCCTAGCAGACCGCATCGGCCACATGCTCAGCGGGGTTTCCGCACCGGTCGCTGTGAAAATTTTCGGACCGGACCTTGAGGAGCTGAAAAAGGTAGGCGTTGAAATCCAGACGATTTGCAAAACCATCCCCGGATTCGAGGATGCGAAGCTTGATGTGCAATCCTCCATTCCGCAGCTCCGCATTGAAGCGGATAGAGATCGCGCACGCGCTTACGGCATCGCCCCCGGTCATCTCAACGAGCAACTATCCGCCCTCATCGGCGGCAAGGAAGTTGCAGAGTTGAGGGAAGGCCAGCGCACGGTGAATCTTGTCACTCGCTTGCCGCTAGAGTGGCGGGATTCACCGGAAAGAATCTCACAGATTCCCATCGAAATGAGCAACGGCCAGCGGGTTCCGCTTTCCCTCGTCGCCGACGTGAGGGAAGCCAAGGGACCGAACGTCATCTTCCGCGAGGACAGCCAACGCCGCTACGCCGTGGCCATCAAGCCGACCGTCCGGGACGTTTCCACGCTCGTCGAACGTCTGAAAACCCAAGTGGCGGCGAAGGTGAAATTGCCCGAAGGCTATTTTGTTAAATTCGAAGGTGAGTTCCAAGCACAGCAAGACGCCACGCAGCGAATCGCTCTTTTTACCGGCGTGATCCTGTTGGTGATCGCCTTTCTGTTATATGGGTATTTCAAAACCCCGTTCTTTGCATTCCAAGTGCTCTGCGACATCCCGCTGGCGATGGTCGGCGGGCTCGTCCTCACCTGGTTGAAATTGAACAACATCAGCATTGCCACCCTCGTCGGCTTCATCGCCGTGGCCGGCGTGGCTGCTAGAAATAGCATCATGCTTATCTCCCACTACCTGCACCTCATGCAGCATGAAGGTGAGAGTTTCACGAAGAAGATGGTCATCCGCGGCACCAAGGAGCGGCTCGTTCCCGTTCTCATGACCGCACTCGCCGCCGGTATCGGCCTGATTCCACTCGTTCTCGCTGCGGATCAACCGGGCAAGGAAATCCTCCATCCCGTGGCCGTCGTCATCGTTGGCGGGCTGATCACCAGCACCTTGTTAGGACTCGGGGTCACACCCACGGTCTTCTTCACCTTCGGCCGTAAAGCCGCCATGAAATCCATCGAACGCGAATCCGCAGCCTCTCACTAACGGAGCGCTGGATTCATCCGGCTCTTCATCTTCACTCTCCATCAACCAACCAAAAATATGAAAACTAAAATCATCGCCGTCATCATCGCTTCCCTAACATTCGCTCAAGCCGCGGAAAAAATCAAAGCTCCCAACGGCGGGCGCATCATCGACACCGTAACGCCAAACGCCGAGTTCCTCATCACCGCCGACAAGAAAGCAGAAGTCCGTTTCCTCGACGCAACCGGCAAGGTCATCGCCCCCGCAGACCAGGTCGTCACCGTCACCATGGGCGACCGCGCGGCTCCGACGAAACTCGCGTTCACTAAGGACGGCGACAAGCTCGTCTCCGACAAAACGGTCCCCGAAGGCAAGGAGCTCCCCGTCGTTCTTCAAATCAAAATCACGCCTGACGCGAAGACTATCACCGCGAAGTTCAACCTCAACATGGCAATCTGCCCGACCTGTTCGCACCCCGAGTATGCCTGCTCGTGCGATCATCATTGAGCAGACAAAAAGGATCGCAACCACGAGGAAGGCGCCGATCATAAGCATTGAAAACCCAGACGATAATCCAAAGGGCAAGTCGGATGGCCTCCGGAAAGGTGCTGAGTAAAATGACATCTTGATCACAGGGAATCTTCTGTATCACATCAGTTAAAGATTCATGTTCCGGCCAATTATGTTTCTCCGCGCTTTCGGCCTAGCTTGGTCGCTGCTGGTCTGTCCGCTAGCCCTGCTTCTGCTCGTTTCCTGCGTCACCCTACAAGGGGCAGTCTTCGCCGTTGGATCATTGCTGCTCGGCATCGCACCTTCGCTTGTCCTGCTTGGTGCGCGGAGCCACCTACGGCTGCGGCGGGTAGGCTGGATTTGCTCTACCTGCTGGTTGCTAATCGCGCTCGGGCTTGCAATCGTTTCTCCGAATGGCCGATCTCGCAGTGATGCGCGGGTAAGAAACTGTTATGTCGGCGACTCGGAAGTCTACCACCGATTTGCGCTTGGTGCGCTACTGCCGGAGGTGGATCAATTCATGCTGGGCTTCAAGCTCGTGACGGTGGTGGATTCGCTGTTTACAGCAAAACAGGCGCGTTCGCTTACCATCCTGACAAAAGCGATTTATGCGGATTTGGAGTCGGACGCGGATTTTCATGCCCTCGGATCCGTAATGCCTGTTGCCTACGATGAATTGTGGGGACGAAAATTCGATTGCGGGCATTACTTCCTCTATGTCCCGCCTCGACTGGATCGCAGGATTCCCGCTCCCGCCCTGGTTTTTCCGCATGGCAGCGGTGGCAACTTCAAAGCTTATACTTGGCTGCTCTCCCGGGTCGCTGACGAATGTGGGATGGTGCTGATCTGTCCCAGCTACGGAATGGGAAACTGGGAGTCGCCCGGAAGCATTCAGGCGGTGGCTGCAGCGCTTGGTGATGCCGGGAAATCTCTCCCCTTGGACATGAACCAAGTCCATCTTGCGGGTTTGTCGAATGGCGGGCTTGGAGTCAGCCGGGTGGCCGCATCCGATTTTGGGAAACGAATCCGTTCATTGATCTTCCTCTCGGCCGTTTGCGACGGCGCCGCTATTGCCACGAGTACTTTCGCAGACCAATGGCGCGACAAGCCGGTGCTCATCATCACGGGAGACGTCGATGACCGGGTGCCACTACAATACGTAAGCAGTTACGCCTCAAAAATGCGGAACTCCGGTGCTAGAATTGAAATGAACACTTATGAAAACGCCGACCATTTTCTACTTTTCAGCCACCGCGACCGTTGTCTGGAAGAGCTTTCAAGCTGGTTAAAGCGACATTCCGACTCTTCCCCATTGTCATCGCGGGATTAAACAAACCCCACGCTTTCTCCGGGGCATTTCCCATTCTACTATCACCGCAAGATGGAGCATCACGATCACGACCACAAGCCGGAGCCTGTGAAGAAATCCGGGTGCTCCAGTTGCGAGCACTGCCATGAGGAAAGCCCGCTGCCGCAAGAGACGCTGGTCGCGGCATCCGGTGCCCTCACCGGCATCGGTTTGGTTCTGCATTGGCTTCACATCGGTCCCGAATGGCTGGCAACGGCAACATTCGCCGCAGCCACTATGGCGGGTGGTCTGCTGGTATTTCCCGCCGCTTGGGGTGCGTTGAAAAAGCTCAGGCTCGACATTAATGTGCTCATGGCGGTCGCCGTCACCGGCGCGTGGTTCCTCGGAGAGGGGGCGGAAGCCGCCAGCGTGGTGTTCCTATTCTCCCTATCCGAACTGCTCGAGTCATGGGCTTCCGGACGGGCGCGCAGGGCGGTGGATTCCTTGCTCAAGCTCTCGCCCCCGACCGCCATCGTTAAAAATGCCGATGGCACCGGTCGGGAAGTTCCAGTGGCGGACGTCAAAGTGGATTCGGAAATCCTGGTGAAAAGCGGCAGCCGCATCCCGCTCGACGGTGAGGTGATTTCCGGTGGCTCAAGCGTGGACCAGGCGGCAATCACCGGGGAATCAATCCCGGTAGATAAAACCGTGGGTGATCCGGTTTATGCGGGCACCGTCAATGGTGAAGGCTCTCTAACGATTCGCGTTACGAAACCGGCTTCGGAATCCACCCTCGCCCGCATCATTCAGCTCGTTGGCGAGGCGGAGGAGAACAAGCCGCCGACCCAGCGATTTGTGGATCGCTTCGCCGCGGTCTATACTCCGGTGGTTTTTCTAGTCGCCTTATTCGTCGCCCTCGTTCCGCCGTTGTTGTTCAACCAGCTTTGGCCGTTTTGGA
>JBBQDJ010000244.1:0-6309 GCA_038319595.1 Verrucomicrobiales bacterium | reverse complement strand
ATCAGCCACCGATGTCGGTGCGGCCGGAAAGCTGGGCGCCTTCTTCCATCGAAAACACCTTGGACTTGATGTCGCCATTGATCTTCGACTTGTCCTTCAGCTCGCAGCGCTCGGAGGTAATTTTGCCTACGACCTTGCCGTAAACCTTCACTTCGCCGGCGGTCACATCACCCTTGATCACGGCGTTTTCGCCGATGGTCACCCGGCCCTTGTCGGAGGTGATTTCACCATCGATTTTTCCATCGATGATCATGTCGTTAGAGAAGCGGATGGAACCGGTGATTTCGATTCCGCTGGAGAGCACGTTGGTCGGATTTGCCATGACGGGGAAAAGTGAGCAAAGCCCGGGCGGCTTGGCAATGGCAAAGATTTGGCGTGCGCTCGACGGCTTGCCTTGAGCAGCCGGAGCTAACGATCCAAACGGAAACGGATGGGAACACGGACGCGGCCAGCGCTCGGGGTTCCGGCTGCCTTAGCGGGTTCAAAACGCCAGCGGCGGACGGCGGCAATGGCAGCTTGATCAAACGCGGGGAAACCCGAGCTGCTGGCGAGGGTGACCGTTGTCGGAGTGCCGGTGGCGCTAACTTGGACATCAAGGGTGACGACACCTTCCTGGTTGGCTGATCGGGCGGCGGCGGGGTAGGCGGGTGCCGGATTGCTACGAACACGGACGCCGGTAGTGGGACCGGCCTTTTTCACGGCGGCGGGGGAAGTTCCATTTGACGGGCCAGCGGAGGTCGGAGAGACGGGCTTTGAAACAGAAGGCGAGGTTTTAGGCTTCTGCAGAAGCGCGGGCGGTTTCGGCTTTGGCGGGTCGGGTTCTTCAGGGGCGGTGGTAAGTTCGACTTCGAGGCTTTCCGCAGCGACGGGCAGCGGCCTTGGGGGCGTGACACGACGCAAACCGAAAAGCACGGTGGCGTGAAGGGTTTCGGCGATGCCACCGGTGATGGCGGTGGGTGCTCCGAGTTCGCTGGCACCAAGCAGGCCGAAGGCATGGATCATCCCAGTGACCGTGCCGAAGAGTCCGAGCAAGGGTGCGAGGGTGACGATGGTGTCGAGCACCGAGATGCCGCGGTTGAATCGCTGCAGCTCGACGCTTGAGGCGTGCAGGAGGGCATTGGAAAACGACACATCCCGATGTTCGAGCGCCTAGGTAAGCACTTTGGCGATGTAGCCTTTGGATTTCCTGCCAATGTCACAGGCGGATTGGAAATCGCCCGCTGCCGTGGCATCCAACAGTTTTTCCACTGCGGCGGGATCACGATTCAGGAATACCTGGATGACGAAAAACAAGCGCTCGAAGACGACGGTCAATGTGACCAAGGAGGCGAGCAGGAGTGGCCACATCACCGGGCCACCTCGGAGGAACATATCGATCATCGTAATTTTATTTGAGGATGAGGACGGCTCGGAGGACCGGGCCGTCCCAGGGGGAATAAGTTAGAAATTGGCGCTCATCCCGACCACGACTCCACGGCCCGGCAGCGGCGCGATGTCCTTGAGAAACGAGGTGCTCAGGCGCGCCTCCTCGTCGGTGAGGTTAACCCCTTTCACGAAGAATGTGGTGTCGAATCCTCCAAGCGCGACCTTGTAGGTGACAGCCGCGTTGAGCAGGAAGTAGGCGTCGGTCTGTAGTTCGTAGTCCGCATGACGATGTTGCGCGGCAGCCCAAATGCCCTCCAGACGGGCGGAAAATGGGCCGTCCGAGTAGTCGACCGCGCTGGTGAACCGGAATGGCGGGATGCGCGGAATCGGTTCACCGTTGTTCCGGTCCTCGGCATTAACATAGTCGGCGCGGAATACCAAATCGAGGGCACGATCCACTGCTGCGACTTCCGTGATGCCAGCCTTCGCATCCGCCGGGATGGCAGCCACGGGTTCTAGCAGATGGAAAACAGTCTCCACCTCACCGCCATAGAAGTTCGCATCCAGCGACTGATAGGCATAGATCGGAAGGCCATCCACGGGTTCGGTCGTCCCGGTCGGCTGGGCGCTGATGAAGCCGTCGAAGCGGTAGTAGAAGGCACTGATGCTGCCGGTCACGCGTCCCGCACGTTTTCTAATGGAGAAGTCGAGGGCGAGCGAATCCTCGGTTTCCAAATCTGGATCGCCGATCTCGAAGGTGCCGGTGGCCACGTGCGGGCCATCCGCGAATAGCTCGACATAGGTCGGCGGACGCTGGGTGTAGGCGGCTGATAGAGTGATCGCGTATTCCTCGGTGGGGTTGTAAACGATGCCGGCGGAAGTGCTGAAGCCGTCGAAATCACGGGAGATGCTAGGACCGAAGCCGGGATAGGTTTCGGTGTCGTTGGATTGGTGGTCGTAACGCGCACCGAACTGGAAACGGAATGGGTCGAAGGGGATTTCCTCAAAGAAGAACAGCGAGTTCACGTTGGTTTCCACCGGCGGCAGGAAGGCCTCGTCGCCGAGGGCGGAGAAGTCGCTGTAAAGTGACTCGAAACCGACAGTCCCCTCCAGCAGACCGATTTTCTCGTGGATCAGCTCGACGCGGCCGTTGTAGCCCTCGATCTTGAACTGGGTGCCCACGTCCGGGCCTTCGAACTCGGTGTGCTCGTAATCCGAGTATCCGAGCTTGAGGTTGAGTTCCTTGATCCACGGAGTCACTTCGTAGGCGGCACCCTGGAGATCCCACCGGCGCTGTGTCAGGTCGATGGTGACATCCGGCTCGGCGACCGTGCCGTAGTCCGAGTCGATGCCGGAGTAGGAAAGTCCGATGTAGCCTTTTTTCCAGACGTAGCTGGCCCCGCCTCCGAGGCCCGAGGATTCCGTGGCGCTGTTAGGAAGGGTGCCGCGCGCCTCGGTTTTCCCGGGGGGAAGCGGGTCTTGTTTCCTCAACTGTGCGGATCGGGCGTAGCCGGGGATCTCGACGTCGTCGGTTTTCCGGTGAAAACCGTCCAGTTCAAAAACCAGTGGGCCTGCTCCCCACGTGATCGCTCCGGACTCGGAGAGGAGATTGTCGGCTGAACCTCCGGTGAAGGAGAATTTTCCGTTGGGTATCGTGCCGTCGAAGCGTTCGGTCGGGATCCGTCCGTTCATGACATTGATGACCCCGCCAACGGTGTTAGGTCCGTATAGCAAGGTGGCGGGTCCGCGCACTACTTCGATAGAAGTATAGCTCAGGGGGTCTGCGGCTACGGCATGATCAGGACTTACGTTAGAGACATCGAGCACCGAAATACCGTTCTCGAGAACGCGGACGCGGTCTTCGCCAAGGCCGCGAATGATAGGCCGGCTGGAACCGGGGCCGAAGTAGGTCGAACTCACGCCCGGTTCCTGGGCGAGAGTCTCGCCGAGCGTGGGTTCGGTCTTGAGGACAAGGTCCTTGCCGATCAGCAGGGTGGCTGGCTGGATCTGCTCGAAGAGTGTCTGCCCGCTACGGTTTGAGTTGACGACGACCTAGTCGAGCATGATGGGTTGGCTGGAATCCGGTTCGAGGGCATGGACATGGCCTAACAGAAAAATGGCGGGAACGGCGGTATGGGAAAATAGTTTCATGGTTAGAGAGGATGGCGGCGCGTTAAAAAGAAAAGGCGGCGGGACGACACGCGCCGCCATGGCGCCGTGTGGCCGCTAACAAAACCGATCAAAAGAAGCCGTCTCTACCTACGGTCCTCTCGGTGGCGCATGGGCGAGGACGCCGCCGACCAAATGGGACGGCTCGATATCGCCAGTGTGCGGAGCCAGCACCGGAACGTCCGGGGCTTGCGCAGAGATTTTAACCGGCACGAGGTCAGGGGCCACGGTGTCGTAGCCGCCTTGCAGCACCATCGTGACCGCGCACACGTGCCCTGGCTCGTCGGCGTGCTCGTGGCAACATTTGTGCAACGATCCACTGACCGCCATCGCCTGCACCACCAGCAACTGGAACATCACGACGAACGCCGTGAAAATCCAGATGCGCGAAAGTGGTTTGGTCTGACTCATTTCGTGCGCACTACCGCCACACAAAGAAAACCGCAAACGCAAAAAAGATGCAACATGGAAATTCAGGCGGCCGCTAACCGATGAGAGTTGCGGCCACCAAACAACCACTCAAGCCTCTGCAGTCTTCGAATTATAAGGTCGCAGCGCGGGCTTCTCCTTTTTCATCAGCGCATTCCGCATCTTGGTGAGTGCGGAATTCTGCAATTGCCGGATGCGCTCGCGAGAAACTCCAAATTCACGCCCGACATCTTCCAGCAACATCGGCTTGAGACCACTCAGACCGAAACGCTCGTCGATGATCCGGCGCTCGCGCTCGTTGAGGATTGAGAGCAAACCGTCGATCTCAGCGTGGAGATTTTTGTCTGAGAGCATTTCCAAAGGATCGGAAGCCGAATCGTCGCTGATGATTTCACCATACTCGGTTGCCTCACCCTCATTCACGGGTGCGTCGAGCGAAGTCGGACGCTGGGCGGCCTGCTTGAGCATCGCGATTTTCTGCCGCGGCAAGCCCAGTTCGGCGGCAAGTTCGTCGTCCGTGGGTTCGCGGCCTAAGGCCTCGGCAAGGATTGAGGAAATCCGGCGCATGCGGGCGATTTTGTCCACCATGTGGATCGGCAGGCGGATCGTTTTGGACTGGTTGGCGAGGGCACGCTTGATGGACTGCTTGATCCACCAGGCCCCGTAAGTAGAAAGCTTGCCGCCTTTTTCCGGGTCGAAACGCTCGACGGCATTCATCAGTCCAATGTTACCTTCGGAAACCAAGTCACTGAGCGAGAGACCGTAGCCGGAGTAATCATTGGCGATTTTCACGACCAAACGAAGGTTGGCTTTGATCATGTGCTCACGCGCCGCGTCGTCGCCCATTTTGATCCGCTCCGCCAAGTCGTTCTCTTCTTGGACGGTGAGCAAGGGAGTTTTGGAAATTTCCCGGAGGTAGAGTTTCAAGCTGCTGTCTGAGTCGTAGGCCATGATGTTGATTGGTATGGATTCACAAGAGACTTCGTGGAAACGCCAATTTTGGATTCATAAAAGTGAATATCATCCAAGAAAACTTTCCAATGACGATTTTTGAATCCATTCGGGCAATCCTGCCGAATGCCTTCACGAAACCCGCCTTCCACCCGGAAATCCTGCGGGAATCGACAACCACAACCATAAAACGAAAACTATGAAATCGATCAAAACATTGTTCAAACCTCTCGCCTGCGTGCTTGCCCTTGCCAGCATGACCGCCGTGGGAAATGCCGCTGACGAGAAAAAAGACATCGTCGATACCGCCGTCGCCGCCGGGTCCTTCAAGACGCTCGTCGCGGCTGTCAAGGCAGCCGGCCTCGTCGAAACCCTCAAGGGTCCAGGACCGTTCACCGTCTTCGCACCGACTGACGAGGCATTCGCCAAGCTTCCCGCAGGAACGGTCGAAACCCTCCTCAAGCCAGAAAACAAGGCAAAGCTGGTGGACATCCTGACCTACCACGTCGTCGCTGGCAATGTGCCTGCAGCTGAGGCGATGAAACTCAAGGAGGCCACCGCCCTCAACAAGAAAACTATCACTCTTGAGGTCAAGGACGGCGCCCTTTACCTCAACAAGTCGAAGGTTACAACGGCTGATGTGGCGACGTCTAACGGCACGATTCACATCATTGATACCGTGCTCATGCCACCAGCGGACAAGTAATTGCGTTTGTCCTGAAGCCTCGCACTTCACGTGAAGAGCGTATACGAAATCAGCCCTCGGTTCCTGGCCATTTGCGCCCGGAGGCGGGGGCTTTTGTCTGGGTGGCTCCCGTCAGACCGTCCGGTTGTGAAACCGTCTCTCCCTAGCGGACCCGGGTTTTTCCTCAATTCATTCCTTGTGCGAGCCCGCATTCAGGTTATAAAAGTGAAACTTTCCGACCCCCGCGCGATCCCGTTGAATTCCTCCGAGCGAACAATCTCCCCCGACATCCTGCCCAAGGTCGCAGCAGGGGAGCCGCGTGCGATGGAGCAGTGCATTGACAAACACGCTGCCATCGTTTGGACCATCGTCCGCCGCTATCTCAAGGACCAAGCTGAGGCCGAAGATCTCGTGCAAGAAGTCTTCACTGAAATTTGGAAAAAAGCTTCCGCTTTCGACCCCGCCATCGCTGCCGAATCCACCTTCGTCGGTATGATTGCCCGGCGCCGCGCCATCGATTTCCTTCGTCGCAAAGGCCGCCAACCTGAATTCGAAACACTCGACGCTGCGGAATCCCTCGGCCATGACCCGTGGGAAAGCTCCACCGCCACTCGCGACCCGGAAGCCGTAAAATCCTCTCTCGCCAGTCTTCCCGCGGACACCCGCGAACTCTTCCATCTCTTCTTCGAAAACGGTTTCACCCATCCCGA